>JAZDDV010000037.1:0-18146 GCA_043809425.1 Microcaldota archaeon
CTTCACGTAGGGATAGAAATCAGTCCAGCCGTTTTCCACAGTGCGTGCGCCTGCTGCCGTATATATTTCACCGTTGCTGTCCACTGCGATGTTTGCAAGTTCGCGCTTTGCCGGCGGAGCGAATGCAGCCAGGAACCGGCGCGTTATCAGGTCGTATAATTTTCTTTCTTGCGCCCCCAGCTCGCGCGGTGCCAGGCCTGTGGGGTGTATGGCCGGGTGTGCTGGATCTTCCTTCACGCCTTGCTTTATCTTGAACCATTTATTCTGCATTATGGTCTTGCTTTCATTTTTGTAGTCTGGCTGAGTGCCAAGCTTTTCCACAATGCTAAGCACATTAATCGTCGGAGGAATCTGCTGCGATGAAGTTCTCGGGTAGGTGATAACCGAATCTTCGTAAAGAGATTGTGCCAGTTCGAGCGTGCGCGTTGGCGGGAAGCCGAATGCGCGGTGCGCCTCCACCTGCAGCGAAGTAAGGTCAAAGCACGGGTCTGCATAGACAAGCGATTCGCGCTTTGAAACTGTTGCCACAACGCCGTTTTCGCCTGTTTTCTCCAAAGATGCTGTTGCCGCATCATCTGTCAGGAACCGGTCTTTCTTGTGCGTGAACTGCACGTCTTTTATCTTTGTCGTAAGAACCCAGTAGGGCTCTGGAATAAATGCTTTTATTTCGCGCTCCAGGCTTGAGAGCAGCTCAAGTGTCGGACCCTGCACCCGTCCGATGCTCATTACCTTGTAGGCAGAAGCGGCCCGGATGGATTTCATCAACGCGCGGCTTAGATTAATGCCGTAGTACCAGTCCAGTATGTGCCTTGCTTCGCCTGCGTAGGCATTATTGTAGTCGAATTCGCCCATGCCGTCATACGCTTCGCTCAGGTCTTTGTTGGTCAATGCGGAGAACTTCATTCTCCTGCCTTCTTTTATTTTAGTCGCGAACCTAAAAACATTGTAGGCGATTGTTGAACCTTCAATATCATAGTCGCAGGCAGAAACGAAAACATTTGCTTTCTTGCCGAGTTTTTCAAGGACTTGCAGATACTGTTTTGTATAAGCGGATTCGGTTGAAGCCGCATAGGACGGAACCCATTCGATGTCAAACACCGGGTAGTTCCAGCTTTTTTTCTTCTCTACTAGCGTGTAGATATGGCCGACAGCTGGTGCAACCGCAATGTGCTTGCCGTTGCGCGTCACTTCGTAGTAGGAAATGCTTCCGCTGCTGATGCGCTTTACATCGTCGCCTAGCGCCTCGGCTATTTTCTGGGCGACCTTCGGTTTCTCAGCTACCACTAGTTCCATCATACTTCCCTGTTTTGAAAAGAAAAGAAATAAAAAGACGCTACTGGCACTGGTGCAGTACCTGGTTGCAGCTTTCACTGCCAACGCAGTCGTCATCCCTATTGCAGTAGCCGGTCTTCGCATCGCACTTGTGCTCAAGGCACTGCTCCCAGCTGTTGCAGTCGCCATTCACGTTGCAGTAGTCTTTTCTGAGGGTGCAGACGTGGCTTTGCGTTCCGCAGTACTCCCACCAGTTGCAGTCATTGTCCAGGCCGCAGAATCCCTGTCTTGCCTTGCAGCGGTGGTCTTTCGGGTCACAGTTTGCCCAGCTGCCGCACTCGTCATCATTGAGGCAGTAGTCTGTTTTTGATTGGCAATCGTGATTCTTCAAATCGCAGGTCTGCCACGTTTGGCAGTCGCCGTCCATGTTGCACCGGCCTTCCAGCGCCTTGCATTTACCTATGGTCGTATCGCACTGCTCCCAGCCGTTGCAGTTGTTATTCTCCCGGCACAGGCCAGGCTTTGGTTCGCAGAGGTGCCTTTCCGGATTGCAGTATTCCACAGTTGCATTGCACAGCGCGTCATTGTCGCAGTAGCCGCTTGCAGCTACGCATTTGTTTTCCGCATTGCATACCTGCCACGTTGAGCAGTCCTGGTCAAACAGGCAGCGGTTGCTTTTGAAAAGGCAGATGTGGCTGGTCTTGTCGCAGGTCTTCAGGTCGCTGCCGCATTCAGTATCGGAGTTGCAGTAGCCTGGTTTTAATTCACAGTTGCCAGACGTGCTATTGCACAGCTGATATCCCTTGCAATCCTGACTGGCCTGGCATTTCTTGGTGCCTTCAGTGCAACCAAACAGGAAAATCATCCCTACTAGCAGTAAAATCAAAAACATCCTTTTCATGGATTTGAGTTTAATGGGATGGTTTTTTAACTATTTTCACGATTTGCCTCAGGTCCCTGCCACTGTAATCCGCAACGGTTGTTTTGGGTTTAGCGGCGTACTTGCCGCGGAAAACGCGGAATGTCTGCATGCCTGCTTTCTTTGCCGGCAATATATCCTTGTTTTCGCGGTCTCCTGCCATGAGACATTGATTCGGCGCTGCACCCACTGTTTTTATTATTCTTTTATAGAATTCTGCGCTCTTGCCGTTTTCCCTGTGCTCTGATACGAAAACGTCGTCGAAGTACAGGGGCAGCTGCATTCTTATGAGCTTATCCCACTGCTTAATTTCCAGGCCTTCTGATACTACGTAAATCTTTTTGCCTCGTGCCCGCAGTTCAAGCAGCAGTTGCGGAACTTCCGGGTAGGGTAGTATGGCGATTTTCGTATCGTGGTATGCCGCAACGGCAGCAGCTACGTACCGCGCTCGGTTGCGCACTCCAAGCTGCTTAAGCACTTCGTCAAAATGATTCGGGTAATTGGAGCCTTTTTCGCCTATGACCTGCAGCAGCACGCGCTCTATTTCTTTTTCGCTTTTATCCAGGCCTACGCGGATCATGGCATGAATCGCATTGCGCCTGGCAAGTTCTGAGAATTCAGTGGAAGGAAAAAGCGTATCGTCAATATCAAAAAAAACAAAAGAAATCATAAAAAAATAAGGAAAGGATTGTTTTTAAGATTACCTGCCGGTTTTGAATGCCGCTTCACGCTGTTTCGGCGCTTCGCCAGCAGATGTACTTGCACTTGCGCAGTCATGCGTTCCTGTCTCGCGGTAGGCTGTTACTGTGTACAAGTTGGTGCCTTCCTTCAGGCGCACATATCCCTTGTCGCAGTCGCCGTTACCAAGCAAGCCGACATAAACCATCGCAGCTTTATCAATCGCCAGCTTCACTTCGCCGGCAAGCCTTTCAAGTGCGCCGCCGAAACATGATAGGGTGTCGCTTGGTTGTGCTTCTTCGCATACTTTTTTCACTGAGCTGAGGCTGTTGCAGGTAACGTCTGTGCCATTCGCCAGCAGCTCGCAGCCCATGCTCCTGAGCTGTTCCTCGCCTGAAGGGATGATTTCATCCTTGGACGTGGTTTTCTCCGGCGTTAAAAGCATCCCCATCACATAGTTGGCAAAAGAATTATCGATCTTGCCGCCCTTGGTTCCGGTGATGGTAAATACCGGTGCTATGGTGAAAACAGGCGGTTCGCTTTCGCACGTGCATTTTTCGCAAACTGGAATGTCCTCCAGACCAACCTCGTCGTACTGTTCTTTTTTCGGAGGAACGTAATTAAGCGATATGACCGGCACCTTGGCATTGACGCTGTCGCCCAGATCAAGATAAGCGCCTTCCAGGTCTTCGATTGCCGTATCGGTCTTGGTTGCCTGCTTCTCATGTGCCTTCAGCAGCTGTTCCTGCCTGACTGCAGTTGCTTCAGTTTGGGTGATATGTCTGTTGGCCATAACTCCTGCGGTTGTAATTGCGACTGACAATACTGCGCCGACAACAAGCGGCTTAGCATGAGTCCTGAACCAATTACCTATCTTCGTTTTTGCCACTGACGGTGACTTTGCTGCGACAGCTGGTTGCGGTGTTTGGGTTGTTGGGCTCATGATATATCACCTATGTTATAATCATTATATCTTTGTGTGAAAGTGTTTATAAATGTTTCCTTCTGGTTCATTTTGCTTTCAACCTCGTCCTGAAGCCGCTTGGCTGCTCGGTTTGCGGTTCATGCATGTCAACCTTCGGCGCTGCTTTGGGCGCGTCTGCAGGCGGTGCTGCCTTCGGCGCGTCCTTGACAGGCACAGGCTTAACCTCAACAGGCTTGACTGGAACTGCTTTTGGTTCTGTCAGTGTGTTTTTGAACTCCTTAAACGTCTTCTTAACCGTGGTAGCTGCGCTTTCAACCTTCGTAATTGCGCTGGTCGCTGCAGGTTTGATCACATGCCAGTTCTTCACTATGCCGTAGGCGGCAAGTCCGGTGTAGGCTGCCAATACTATTACGCCGGCGGTTATCGCGATCTTGTTCTTCGCGCCCTTCACCTTTGCCCATGCTTTTGTTACAGACGGCGTAATCGGCGAGAATACGTAGGCAGCAACTGCTTTTACTTCAGGCGTTACGCCTGTTTCCTCGAGAATATCTCTCATCTGGCTCATGCCGAGTTTCATTCCTGGAATAAATTCCCGATTTATGATTCCCAGCTCGGTCCTAACTCTTTTTATCCCAGCGACAATCTTACTTTGCCTCTGCGGAGCAGCCGGTGCAACTACTGGCTCGACTGCCGGTGCTGCAACTACGGGCGCTGGTGCAGCTACCTGAAGCGGTTTTACTTTCATGCGAGCTCTCAGGTAATCCGTAGCATCCTTCTTCTTGGCTTTTACTGCTACATCATAAGCCGTTTCGCCGGTCTTCGGGTTTTTGTAGTCTGCGTTTGCACCGCTGTCTACGAGTTGAAATATCATTTCCATCTTGCCCAGTCTTCCGGCGTGAATCAGCGGCGCATCGCCTTTTTCATCAGGCTTGTCGACTTCTATACCAATAATGCTTAGCAAGTAGCCTACAGCAGCCCTGTCGTCTCTTTTGACTGCTTTTGTGAGCGGAGTATCGCCGCGTACAATCGCGTTGAAGTCGGCGCCTCTCATAACCGCATCATTCATTTTGGTGGTGTCGTTGGCAAGGAGCGCGTCGAAAAGTTCGCCGTTTACCAGTTCCCTCTCGACCGAAGTAAGTGACAGCGCAGGCGGTCTGACTGCTATTATCGTCTTTGGCCCCTTCGCATCTTCAGCTTTTATTTCGGGCACGCTGAAGTTGAGTACGATTATATTCTCGCCTATTCTGACCCTATCACCGCTATTAAGGCGCTGCGTAGTTACTCTCTCATCATTGACGAACGTACCGGTTGTCGAGCAGTTATCATTTATCCAGACGCTGCCATCACTGTTCCTTTCAATCATGGCGTGATGCCTGGAGACGGTTTTATCATCTCCTAAACATATGTCACTACGCGTATGTCTGCCTATTGTAATGAAACTCTGGTTAAGCTCTCCATTAGCGAGTAAGTTTCCACCCATGGCGAAGAGCTCAACAGCAATCGCCATGTTCTGCACTACCTGAGTGGCAGGTGCTTCAGGCGTTTCATTTTCAATCTGCACTGCGTCTATGGGTTTCGTAACCTGCGGTGCAGGAGGTTTAACTGCTGGTCTCGCCCCGAATAATGGCACAAATTCTGCAGGTGCATCTTCCTGTGCTGCGGCGCCATCAGCGCTTGCAGTTGGCGCTTCTGATGGTTGCACGTTCTCGTTTTCCCACATGGCTGCCCTTGCGTCTGCAGCAGAAGCTACAGGTTTAACGTCTGTTCCTGGCACCGCTGCGGGTTGCGTAGCAGCCAATACTTTGTCATCTGGCTGTGCTGCCGCTGCTTCACCTGCTCCTTGCGCTGCTGTCAGCAGGTCGTCTGCCGGCATGCTTGCAAGCTTTTCCTGGCTTAGGCGCTTTTGCGCAGCTTCAAAACCAACTGCTGCTCCGGCCAGTGCTTTCAATACTTCTGTTTTGTCTACGTTTGCGCCAAAATCATCAATCAGCTTGATTACCTTTTTTGCATCTGTCTGCGCAGCGTACAGATGGATTTCTAATTCCGTGCGCAGACCTTCATCCATGCTATTAAGCGGCTCGTTCAGGTTGCGCAGCAGTACACCAAGATTTGATTTTAATTCATCCTCGACCGTGTGGCTCTTGATTTCATCAGTCTCTAACTTGTGACCTAGCCGGTTGCATAGGGTAACTGCCGAATCAATTATGACAATTGCATTTTCCAGTGCAGTCTGTTTCTGTATATCTATGACATCTACTGGTCCGTGCGCCAACCCCTGTTCTATCGGTGCGAGAGGCTGAACCAATACTGAAAGCTCTTCTGCCCTGCGTGTTTTGATTGCCTGTATGTCGGTGCAGGTCTTGAATGAGGCTTGGTCGTATCTATCATATGTGCAGACGGTTTGGATCGCCATCTCAAATGCTGCGTCAAGAGCACCTGGTTCGCGTGCCGAGGTAGCTAGAGTTCGGGTGATATATTCCCTCTCGCCGACGGAGATTATCCTTGTTGCTTCGGCGGGTGTTTTTCCTGATGCTACGCGCAGCGTCTGATATGTTTCATCCCCTGTCATGCCATCGTTAATGTCTCTCAGTACGATATCTATCTCATCCTTAGTCGGCGTATAAACTTGCGGTACTGGTGCAGCAACCGGAGCTGCCGGCGCCGCCGATGGGGCAATCAAATCTGCCCACGGTCCCATTACTTCGCTTGTTGAGGCCGTGTCATCAGAATAGACAGCTACGACCGGTCCGCCGGTGCTGGTTACTGGTTCTGGAGCACCAACAAACGGTGCGAAATCTTCGCCGGTATCTGGTCCTACGTCCATACCTGCATCAACGCATGTGTCCTGCTCTTCAACTCTTGTAGGTTCAACCGGCTTTGCTTCTGCTACTGGCGCTGTCGGCACTGATGTTACTGGTAATACGATTTCCGGTAGACCGGGCGAATGAACTGTAACGCTTACAACTGGCGGCGCTACTACTGCGCACAATACTGGCGCTGGCTGTGCTTCAGGAGCCGCTCTAGGCGGTTCCATCACTGCAGCCACTTTTTCAACTGCCGTTTCGTCTGGTCTCAAGGCAGCTTTGCCTGCATCGCCCTGCGGCGTTTCAAACGGCAGATGCTCTGTAACAGGCAACGGAAGTTCGGCTTTAACATCTTTCGGTTTCTTCGGCTCGTCTGTTTTTACACCCTTAAGCTTTTGCGTGAATAGGTCTTTTACGCTCATATCACTTCACCTCGGGTTCATCTGGCGGAAGCGCAAGATTATTGTGCGCAGCAAACCTGGCGAAGGTTTCATCAACCGCGTCGCTAAGCTGCATGCCGATGTCAACCACATCTGATTTTCTTGCAATGCCATCGCCGTTTTTAAGCGCGTTCTCTATCTTTTCCAGCGGCGGTATGTCTTCGATTGAAACGCCGACCTTCTGGCATGCTCTTACCACCAGGTCAAGGGCGTACACTGCCGCCTCGTGGGCCACACTCGATTTTTTCAAGGCTGTTGCTGCGTTTTCGGTAGCTCCTGCTGCCGAATCCTCAAGTACCTTGAACCTGTCTTCGTAGGAGTTGGTGCGTCTCAGTATGAATCTTGTTATGCCGACGAACAGCGTATGGGCGACCCTCGTTGCCTCATCTCTGATTTCCTTGTGGGTCGGCCTGTCTGCCAGCTGATCTGTTACGTTGTTTGCGAATTCGTCCAATGCAGTTTCGTTTTCACCAGTCTGCATGACCAGTTTGCCTATCGCCTGGCGCACGTTCTGAAGGCTGTTAAGCACATCGCCCTGCGAGCGTTCCATCTTATCCATGCGCGCATCCATTCTTGCAAGCGTTGCCTGTAGCATCGCCACTTCATCCCGGAAGTTCCTAAGCTTCTCATTTGTATCGTTATTGGCAGCCTTTACTTCGCTTACCCGGTCCTGCGTTTTATGAAGATCCTGCAGGTGTGCGACCTGCGCCCCTATAATGTCAGCAGTGACTCCATCAAGTTTATCGATTTCTGCCTTGGCCGCCACTAAAAGTTCTCCAGTCTCCTTCCTTAGGCTAGCTTGTTTATTGCTGATGGTAGCGTGAGCTGCCCTTAAAGTTTCCAGCGCAGTATGCGTTTCCACCAGCTCCATGAGCAGACCTTCCTGCCCAAGCTTGGCCAGTCGCGCCATTTCTACTATTCTCTGTCTAGGAGTACGCTCCTCTGGAGGTTTTCCCCCAACCTTCGAATCAGAACCCTTGTCGCCTTGTTTTACATTCATTATTTCACCTGTGTGTCTCTATGTCTACTTTTATGTGTTTTAATTTATAAATGTTTGCTTTTACAGAAAAATGCGGTAGTGCTGCGAAAATTCAGCCTGAGAAATCCATGGTCCTGAGCCTGCCGTATTTCAGCTCATAAACAGGCACAAAGCCAGGCGTGGGCACGTGACCCTGCTTTACCTGATATTCGGTTCGCGATTGGAATGTGCCTGAATTTATCATCACTATGCCGCGGTACTGCGCGTAGCTGTTCTTGTGCACGTGGCCGCAGTGGATGACATCTGGTAGCTCCTCCAGCACCATATAGTCTATATTCTCAGGGATAATGAGATTGCCTCCGTAGATTGGCGAAAGGTGCCTTCGCTTTACGTATTCTATCATCACTTTCTCAGGTTGGGTATAGGTTAAACCGGGAATGTTGGCTACAAACGAGTCGATAGACGTGCCGTGATAGACAAGATGCTTGACGCCTTCTATCACTGCAAAAGACGGGCTTCCTATGGAAGTGACGTCTGCCTTGACATACTCGTCTGCAATGGCAGGCATCGGGTCGCCGCGCCTTACTGCATCGTGATTGCCAGGCCCTATTATTACTTCTATATAATCCGGTAGCTCGGCAATGAAATCATTGAACATCTCGTACTGCTTGTAAATATCCTTTACTACTAATTCACGCTCCTGCTTCGGGTAGATGCCTATGCCGTCTACTAAATCTCCTGCTATTACTACGTATTTCACCTTGCTGGCTATCTTGCGCACGCTTTCGTCGCCATCGCCATGCAGCCACTTGACAAACCTGTCAAGGGAGCTTTGCATGAACTTGTTGCTGCCAAAATGGATATCGGAAATATAGGCAACTGCCAGGTCCTTCTCAGCAAGCTTTTTCGTATTCGTTACCGGCACATCCGGCCATTCCACATCATTCGCTATCAGATACGGCTCAAGCACCTTGCCGGATATCGCCACGACGTCATCCAGGCATATCTGCGCTGCTTTTTTCTGCGTTTCTCCTGAGAAAACCACTTTGAAGGAATCGCTCATATCTTCGATTTCAAAGAAAAGGTTGCCTTTTTTCGTTTTCCGTTTGTCAGTTATCATGACTATTACGCGGACTTTATCCCCTACGTGCTTTTTCGCGTCTGAGAGCGTTACGGTAGGCACATCGCGCGCAACATTCCGCATCATGCGGGACATGCGCTCATAGCGGTTGCGAAAGTAATTGACGAAATTATCCACTTCGCCTCGGGTGCGCGATTTGCCAGTCACATCATACTGGTGCAGTATGCGAATGTCTCCCGCATGCTCGCGCGCTTCGGCGATGAAATCGCTGCTGCGTAGCTCAACTTGCGGCGGAGCGAGCTGGGCTAACGCTGCGTCCACATCATCGCGCGTTATGAACATCTTGTTCAGCGAAAGCAGTTTAATTATCAATTCGTCTGCCTTCGGCTCATTGTCTTTTAGCAGCAGCTCAGCATCAATAGAGACTCGAATTCCGCGGTCCGCAAGCCGTTTCATTTTTTCACTGATTCGAGCGCGCCCATGAGGGCCCAAATCTGGGTCCTTGCGTGCGGTGGCATATTGATATCTGCGCTCACCGACTCGATAAGATAGATGGACGCACTGATTTTGACAGACGGATCATCTACGCCTTCTATGCGCAGCTTGGCTTCAGCTATCGCCCGGCGGATGTTTTTGGGTATCATTGTATCGTTAAGCATTTCATCCATCATGCCATGGATGCTCTTAAGATTTTTTTCAATTGCCATAATCCCACCTTCACATCGCAGAAACGGGCCCGACGTGATTTGAACACGTGACCGTCAGCTGTCCTAAACCTAATTGTTTGTTATACACACAATAGGTTTTAGAAGGCTGCTGCGCTATCCAGGCTGCGCCACGGGCCCTGCTTTTCAATCTCTGGCAGGTAGTTAATTAAAACATATCTGTTATGCCCGTCTCGCCGGTAGAAGCGCTTCCACCGAATCGCCGTAGAGACTTATCAGGATTAGTGAAACCTTAAGGTCCTTCTTTTCCTCAGTGCTCATGCTGGCCATTATTTCCGGCTTGACCAGCCATTCAAGCGCAGTGTATTCCCTCGCATGCTCCCACTTGGTGAGCACTTCCTCGGGAAGCCTGTGTTCCATGAGCGCATAGCTTACGATAGCGCGCAGCGAGACGAGATGCGCGGCGATGGTCAGCGAGGTATTGCTCGTTGCTGAAATAATGATCGCATCCCTGGTGTTGCGCCCGGCTCCCCTTTCAAGGGCCCGGATCGCTTCCCACACCTCTGTCACCGTCTCCGCATTCCGGTAGAGCACCGGATTTGCGAATTCCACTATTGACCTTGCGGTTCGCACCCGCTCCTTCCGTTCCGAAGTGCTTTCAAGCGGGGCATACCTGCTGAAATCGAATTTTGGGTCACGCCTCTGCATCCTGTGCAGAAAATTTGCCATCCGGTAACCATGTTCCTCCGTCCTTCCGAGCAAAAGAATACCTGCCGAATTGCTTATGGTTTTCTGACTAAGCGTCTGGAGCTTGTAACTGACTGCTTGTGTTTGTATCATATTTTGTCGCCTCTATTTATTTTGTTGTTATATATGTTATATTGTCTTTATTTATAATACTATCGCTTTGCAGCATCCTGTCAAGGCTAACATTTAAATACTTGAACGATAACTATACTTTATACAGATATAATACAGTGAACTCCCATGAGACAATTGCAAAAAAAACACCCAGACAAATCCATTCTTCTCGGTACTATCCTACGCGAGGGGCTGCAGCGCCAGGGCCTGCAGGAAATTCCACCCATGGACCGCGCCTACCATACTTTCATGGCATCTATGAACACGGCCCGTTCGCCCATAGAGGCGAACATCCAGGCCGCGATGAAAGTAATCGGTGCAGACAAGGGCAGCATTTTCACCGAGAGCAACGGAAAGCTGGAGCCCTATTTTTCCCTTATCCAGGACGGAAATCGCTCCAGGATAACATTCCAGAACGGCTCGCTGCCAAAGCACTGGACCTACGCCTACCAGAACGAGCTGATTGTTTTTGAGACCAAGGAGAAGAACGGCCTGCTTTACGTCTATAACATGAACCCGGCGAACATGGACTCTGCCAAGCACCGCATCAGCGCGCCGCGAAAAGAGCGGTTGATTATCCCGATTCTACTGCAGGAAGGCGACGCCAAAAAGCAAAGCCAGAAACTGGGGCTTCTTGTGCTATCCGGCGAAAAGCTGGGCATCAAAGGGGGAAACGAGGACCGGTTCTCCCTGTTCGTCGCATCTGTTTCCCGCGCCGTCGCCAAGATGCTTCACGAAAGGTTCGACAGCCTTACCAAGATTGCGAAACGGCTTGAAGGCTACATGCTGCTGAAGGGCTGCATCGAGGCGTATGCAGCTACGGGTGCCGTGTTCACCGTCATCTTCACTGATGTTGATGGTTTCAAGCAGAACGTGAACGAACGCTTCGGCTATCCGGCAGGCAGCCGCGTGCTGACAGAAGTCGCGCACGTGCTAAAAGATGCCGCAGGCCATCCGAACGAAATCTCGTATCCGCTTTCCTCGCCGGATGCGATCCAGCCGGTAGATCGGACCTTCAGGTGGGGCGGCGATGAGGACCTGATTATTCTTCCCGGCATGACAGCAGATGGCGCGAAAAAAATTGCAGAGAGGGCCAGGCGCCACGTTGAGAGGCACAAAATATTCGTAAGGGCAGAAGGCGAAGCCGAGCGGCTTGTGCAGGTGCCGGTCACTTGCAGCTTCGGCGTAGTTGAAATCTCCAATGTGATGAGCCAGAAACGTGCGAGCAATGAAATCCGGAAGAAGAACGGGCGCGGCGTGGATGACATTATGGCCAAGCTTATCGGCATGAATGACCGGGCAACAAAAGCGGCAAAGCGCTGCCACAAGAATCTGGTCGTGGTTGCGCGACGCGATGAACGGCGCAGGCTCGGATTCTTCAAAGTCGGCCCAAACCTGATGGAAGAGCGAATCAGAAAGTAATTTATACGCAGCCGCCCATAATTATTACGGCAACTGTGATGAGACCGTCCCAGTCTGATGATGATGACAAGAGTAGCTTCTGAGTTGCCATTTTTAAATGCCGTATCGTCGATAAAAAACGTTAGGTTTTTTAATGGGGTAAAAAATTCCCGTTTTTTGCTCTCTGAGCAAACAAAGCTTTATATATTTTTTTTAAGAAAGCATTCCGGGTGCGAGAATGAGCGACCAGGAAAAAATCAAAAACGGCATGTGCCCTGTTTGCGAGGCTTCACTAGTTTTTCAGGAAGGTTGCATGAGCTGCCTCCTCTGCGGTTGGGGCGCCTGCGACAGCGGCTAATCTTCACTCTTTTTTCTCTTCTGTTTTTTGAGGCGTTTTTTGTTCCGACTTTGCTGCAGCGACGATACCGGGGAATATCTATTTTGCCTCTTCTGTTTTGACGGCGCTCTCGTTTATCTGCTGCACAATGTCCTCTTCTGACATGAAAAGGTAGTTGGCATTCTTCAGCCGTTCGTAGAATTTCTGCTGGTCCTCCAGCTTGGCAGGCGTCTCCAGTATGTTTTCTATGCCAACGAACATACCATACCAGCCTGCAGGCACCATCAGTATCTCCAGCAACTTTACAATATAACTATTGCCGTCTGGCTGGGCTGCAAGATAGAGCTGCGATGCAAGCAGTACGAAACCGGCGCCAATGTAGGTCCAGCCGCGTATCCTTTTTTTCTTGAGCTCATAGTGCGTGTTCTTCAGCAGCAGCTCAAAATAATCCTTCAGCCGTTTTTTGATAAGCGTCTCGGTTTTTGCATTGCGCAGCGCCTTTGGCAGCGTGAAGCGGATCTCAAAGCCGCCCCGTTTCCTTTCCACATAGCGTTTCTGCACTTCCTTCAAAAAATCGTCTGAAAGTATGCGCGTGGAGTAGGGTGATGCGTCGAAATCGGAAAATATGTCATCGTAGGTGTCCAGCGCTATGTGGACAAGATTAAGAAAGGTCGCGGGCTTTTTCTCTTCCGGTGCGATGATCTTTTCCAGCTCCATAATTTGCTTAAACAGCTAACTATTTTAAATTCACCACGATTGGCTTTCGCCGCGGGGACAGGTTTTTAAGCACTCGCGTGTATTTTTCCACTATGATTATCACGGCAACAATGGTTGTGCTCTCAATAATTTTCTTTTATCTTGTGCTGGCGCTGCCAACCTCCTGGCTGATTAAATTCGTTCTCATAGCAGCGGCCATGTACCTGGTCAATCTGGCGCTGGCAAAAAAGTACAAACTCTCTACGGAAATGGGCTTTTTGCTGCTGAAGAGCCAGGCAGGCCTGAAATTCATAGACCAGATAGCAAAGCACAAGGATTTCTGGAATTTCTTTGCCGATGTGGGCACCACCATGGGCTATGGCGTGCTAGGCATACTAATCATGCGCAAGAACGTCAACTGGAAGACGTTTACAGTTGGCATAGTGCTGATTACATTAATATCATTCATCATTGCCCCGTTCTCACTTGCGTTTCTTTCCCAGGCGCTGGGCGGCGCTGCATTTGAGAAAAAGGCAACAATAAGTTTCGGAGACCAGCAAACCACCTCACTTGTAGTCGCAGGCATAATGTATCTGGGCGGCTTCTTCCTTATGCTTGTAGTCGGCCTACTTTACTATGGTTTTCACATCGCCTATTTGTTTATTCAGTTTATTTTCTTCGGTTCGCAGCAAATCATTACAACGCAGCCAGGCGGCACCATGCTGCTGCCCGGCGTAAACCTGAAGTTTTTCGAAGGCATTCTTGCGCTGGCGGCAATTCTGGTAGTGCATGAAGGTAGCCATGCCATACTTTCCCGCATTGCAGGCGTGCCGCTCAAGTCAACAGGCATCGTTCTATTCGGCATAATACCTATTGGCGCATTTGTGGAGCCGGACGAGCATGTTCTCAATGCCACAAAACAGAAAGAGCAGACGCGCATACTGGTCGGTGGTTCCACTGCGAATTTTATCTTTAGCATATTGTTCTTTTTGGCATTTGTGCCTGTGGCACTGCTGCTAAAGTCGCTTGCACCTGGATTTTTGCATGACGGCGTGCTGTTCGTCTACTATCTTTTCGGCTATGCATTTTCCATCAACTTCGTGGTGGCTACGGTTAACCTGCTGCCGCTTCCGCTTTTCGACGGCTATCGCATCCTGGAGCTGAATGTCAAGCAGAAGCTGATTGTTAACATACTGATGTATCTTACACTGGCCGCGTTCATCTTCAACTTCCTGCCCTGGTTCTTTGTCCGCTAAAATTAGCGTTTTTTTCTTTTTGACAGCCCGTGGTAATCGCGCAGGAACTGTTTTTTCCACCAGGGCGCATCCTTTGGGATATTCGGCTTCGCTTTCAGTTTTTCCAGTTTAGCATCTGCCTTTTTCTTGGCTTCTGCGATTTTTGCAAGTTTTGCAGCAAGTTTCTCTTTTGCTTTGGCGATTTTTGCCGCTTTCTTTGCGGCTTTTTTTGCAGCTAACTTTTCTTCTGCAATTTCCTTCTGCTTTGCTTTGGCAATTGCCGCCAGTTCTTTCTTTAATTTTGCCTTATCAACTGGCTTTACCTTAGGCGTTACCTTTAGCTTCACTACTTTCTTTGGTTTCACTGCCTTTTTCGGTTTCTGAGCCAGTTGCTTTATCTGTTTTGGTTGCAGCTTCTTTGCAGGCTTCACTGTTTCTTTCGGCTTTTTGACTATTGCTTTTATCTTCACTTTGGCTGGTTTTTTCTTTGCTGGTTTTGCTACCGGCTTCGGCTTAACCTTCTTTTGAGGCAATGCCGGTTTTTTCGTTTCCGGTTTTTTCGCAGGCTTTTTTGGACTGCGTGCAAGCTTTATTACGACTGCGGCATTGGTTTCCTTTGGCTTGGCTTCAATCTTCTCCTTAATTTTTTCAATGAGTTTCTTTTCTTCCGCAGGCTCTTCTGCCGGCTTCTTCTTTTTCTTCTGTTTCGCAGCAGGTTTTTCATCCTTCTTTTCTTCGTTAGCATCATCTTTTTTCTCGCCATCGTCATCTTTTATTTTCCTCAACAGCGAGCGTATTAGTTCTTTCTCATCCTTTGGCTTTTCCTGCGCAGCTTCTTTTTCCTTTGTCTCTTCCTGCTCAGTTTCTTCTACCTGCTTTGCCTCCTTCGTTTCAGCTGCTTCTTCCGCAGGCTTTTCATCTGTCTTACCATGGTCTGTGAAGTATAATTTGGATGCGTTAAACGTGTTCATCTGCTCCTTTTGCATCGTCGGTATCTGCACGCCGAATGCGGGCAGCGCATCATCCTGATACTTTTGCATTGTTCCGCGTCTTAGCAACTGGAGCGTGTTGTAAATATTTAGTTTTGTCATTTCTCCTGCGTCAAACTGCAGTAGTTCCCGCGGCACAAGAATTTGAATAGGCAGTTTATCCGGTGTGTAAACGAATTCTTTTTGCAGCTTCATGAAGCCATCTGCCTTTCTTATCCTGCCATTATCTAGATTAATGTAATACTCCTGCCTTTGGATGTTGAATCTGGCTGCAAGCTTGGCAACATCCAGCTCGCCTTCGCCCAATGCACCGCCGCAGCCGCCGCCGGCTTTTTCCTTTCCCGCGAGTATATTCTGCGGTGTCGGCAGCTCTCTTGTTTCGCCGAAGTCTTCGGTTATCAATATGCCTCTGTCGCCTTTTCTTACCCGGTCCGTGTTTCCGTTTTCCCAGTATGCAATGCCGTTAACTATACTTGCCTTGAATTCGCCATTGCGGTTGCGAATCTGCAGATAGTCGGCAACTGTAAAACCGTCTTTCAGCGTTATGCTTTTTATCAAGGTGAACTCGGAAAGCTCCCCGATGCCTTTCTCCTCGCAGTAGCTGCCTCCGTTTTGCTCAAGAATCAGTTTTATGGCTTCTATTTTCTGTATGTCCTGCGGCACAAGGCCGTATATTTTGACTTCTTCGCCATCCTTATTCCTTAGTAGCAGCGGCTCAAGCTGCAACCGCTTGTCTCCATAGTCTCGCCTCAGCTCATCGCCGTGTTTTTTCTTCAGTTCGCGCTTTATCAACTGCTCCCGGACTAGCATTTTCAGAGTTCTTATGGGGTGTATTCCAGGAACACGTGGCATAGCATCAACTATAGAAATGGCCTCATGCTGAGCAGTTTCGGCAGCGAGAGCTTGTCAAACGGCTTGTCTTTGGTAAGCTGCTCCATTTCTTTCTGCAGCTCTTCCACAGTCATATTCTTCTTTTCGCCTGTTGCCCTTATCGTAACTGCCAGCTTTCCTTCTTTCAGTTCTTTTTCACCGATTACCGCAATATAGGGAACCCACTCCTTTTCCGCTTCGCGGATTTTCTTGCCAAGGGTTTCATCCCTGTCGTCAAAGTCAATGCGCACGCGGCCCGCATCCAGCTGCTCCATTATCTTTCTGGCAGCGTCTTTCTGGCCTTCGCTTACCGGAATTAGGCGTACTTGCGTTGGAGATAGCCAAAGCGGCAGCATTGCTTTCTTGCCTTTCTGCATTCTCATCGCTTCATTTTCCAGCAGCGCATAAATATCCCGCTCAAGCGAGCCGCTTAGCGATGCGTGCAGTATCAGCGGCCTTTTCTTCTGGCCGTCTTTGTCCACAAAGTTGATGTCGTAGGTGTCTGCATTCTCCACGTCAATCTGCACTGTAGTCAAAGCACTGGCCTTGTCCATGGCATCAACAAAGTTGAATTCGAATTTCGTGATGAAATAGGCATAGCGCTCCTTGAACATTTCAACAAGAATTGGTTTGCCTCCCTTGCGCACCATGTTGACATACCACTCTTTGTTTTCATTGAAGAAGTCTTCCTGAATCCTGAAGCCTACTTCTGAATCAAGGCCGAGTTCCCCAAGGAAGCCCAGGCCGATGTCATATTGCTTCTCGAATTCTGCCTTTGCCTGATCCATGTTCGCTGCAAACGTATGCATATCCGGCATGGTAAATGCCCTCAGGCGCTTTAGCCCTGCTAGCTCGCCGCTTTGCTCCCTGCGGAAGCTGTAGCGCGTAAGCTCGTACATCTTCAGCGGTAATTGCTTATAGGATACTACCATGTCATGCGCTGCCAGGAATTGTCCAAAGCAGGCGGCAAATCTCAAAAACAGTCGTTTGTCATCGCTGAGGACTACGTACTGCCTTGCTGGGAACCTGTTCAAATATTTCTTAAGCGAAGGATGCTCGTAATCGTACATTATGGGTGTTTCAAGCTCTACCGCGCCGCAGGTGTTAATGCAAATATCGCTGATGCGCTGCTCCAACAGTTTCTTCATTAATTTGCCTTTGGGCAGGTAGCGAAAATTGCCAGGATCGCTGCCGGGTTCGTAGTCGATGATCCGGTGCTCCTTCATCAGGGCAATGTGCGGCGGCTCCTTATCATAGGCGCGAACTTTTTTCGTTTCGTAGATTGCGAATTTTTTCAGGTTCTCAAGGCCTTTGAAGTTGAACTTGTCTATTTCATGCAGCTTGCCATTCAGATCCATGATGTAAAAGCGGCTTTTGAGTTGTGCTTCTTGTTTAAGACTTGCCGAAACTTCTTCACTAGCTTCGATTTCTTGGGATAACTCTACTGAAAATTTGATTTTTAGATCTTCTCCCTCACGTTTTATTTCTTCGAGTTTTATTGACTTGATTAGATTAGTGTTCGGAATGTGCTTATTCTTACATGGTTCAGGGGGAAGCGTGCCTATGGAAACTACACGGATGCGTTCTGCATCTTTTGGCAATGCCTTGTCAAAGAACCTGCCACATTTTTTGAATGCTTCTTCCCTACTCATAAAATCAATACGTATCGCTTCGCCTTTTGCTACTAACTGGTTCGCGTTATTTATTGCATTTTTTATATCTTCATCGCTAATTGATCCCATGCCACGCCAGTTCACATACCCAAAGCCGCCTTCGGCTTTTGATACGCTTATAAATCCTTTTTTCAGCAGTTGCATTGTATTCTCATAAATCAGGTGCGCTGCCGTTTCCAAAGCAGCTGATTTTGATTTTTCAATTCCTAGATTTTCAGTGCCTACTCCACCCTGGTCGGTATGGAACTCGCGCGAAAGCTCGCTAAGCGGATGGCCCTTGCATTTGAGCGTATATGCCTTATACCAGCCAAACGGAGAATG
>JAZDDV010000038.1:0-8779 GCA_043809425.1 Microcaldota archaeon
GCACCTTGTAAAGCGGGTGTACTACTTTTGCCGCTGCGAACTCCACGCTGCTCATGCTGTTAAGCTTCTCGACGAGCAGATTGACCAGCGAGATGTCTATTTCGGTTATCTCCGCCTCTATAGTGTTTTTTTCTTTAACAAGAAATTTGACTGCCATTGGGTTTCACCTTAGGTACTTGTTTAATATGCGAAATCTTATAAAGATGATTTCTTCTGCTTCTTTAGCTCGGGTATGAAAACCGCCTCGGTTTTATCCAGGGTTTTTCTTACCACTGCTGCCATGTCAATGGTTTTTTCCACTGCTCGTAGCCTTTCCTCTTTTGCTTTGGTAGTCGGATTGCCCTGGGAGACAAGCGAGCAGCAGTCCTTGTACGGCTTTATGGATTCTTCGTAAGTGCCTATGCTTTTTGCTATTTTGATTATGCCCTCTTTGTCCATGCCAACCACTGGCCGGTAAATCGGAATGGAAGACGCTGATTGGATTGCGGCAAGGTTGGCAAGTGTTTGCGATGCCACCTGGCCAACGCTGTCGCCTGTAATAACTCCCTGATAACCATTTTTCTCTGCAAGCGCATTGGCAAGGTAAAGCAAAAACCTCCTGAAAAGCACGGCTTCTTCGCGCGGTGGCAGCTGCGCCGAATGCCTGTAGAATTCGTCATAGGGCGCAAGATAAAGCTTCAGCGGTGTAGCCGCATAGCTGGAAAGTTGTTTGGTGAGTTTGGCAATCTTCGATTTCTTCACCAGGTCATTGCTGGCAGCCGGATGCACATGCAATAAATCAACCAGGCAGCCGCGGCCCATCATTAGCCATGATGCAACAGGCGAGTCTATGCCGCCGGAAAAAAGGCACAGCAGTTTTCCGCTGCTTCCCTGCGGCAGGCCGCCAAGTCCGTTTATCCGCTCAAAGCTGACCAGCGATTTATCCTTGAATATCTCAACCAGTAGCAGGCGCTTGTACTCGCGCACAGAAGGATTCTTGCCTTTCTCGTGCAGCAGCTCTGCTATTTCCTGGCTTATCTGGATGGAAGTCCTGGGAAAGCTTTTGTCATGCCTGCGCGTTTCTATCTTCACCGGTTCGCTCCCTAGGCGTTTAGCAATGCCTGCTGCAATTTTTTTAATATCCCGCGGCATTTCCACTGCGCGGGAAATCCAGGAGATGCCGAAAACTTTCCGCAGCTGCTCCACTGCCGCATTCTCATCCTCTGCTTCCACAATGAACTGGGAGTGGATGTTAGTTAGTTTGGCAGCAGGCAGCACGGCGCGGATATTGCGGATAAGCTGCTGCTCGAAATCACGCCTGTTCTTGCCTTTGAGCGTAAGCTCTCCTAAATGCACCGCAAGCATCTGTTCACTCGCAAATTTCTTTTTCGACCAGTTTAGTTTTTGTGATGTTCTTGCAGTCTGTTCTCAAGTGCGTTATTGTCTTGCAGTCCTGCACTATGGCTGGATAAATCATGGACAGGGTGCAAGTGGCCTGCGTTGGCCTGTCTCCCAGGCCGTATATTTGCAGGAAGTCAAATGTTCCTGATTCGCCTGGCGCCAGTTTAATGCTCACCGGGACCTTTACGAATGACTGGCCTGAATAGACGAATGTTGCGCCCATAGTCCAGGTGCCCTGATGCTGCGGGTCCAGGTTGGTGATGGTCATCCGGCATCGTTTATTCGCCTGCGTGCAGCCAGGTATGCAGTTAATCAGCTGCTCTCCACCGCAGTTGCCTGCGCCGCTCATGCAAATGTCTGATTCGATGAGCTTGCCTGCGCTGTAGTTCAGTTCGCGCATGGCGCATTCTTCCTTGCTTTCGGAAAGGTCATTGCAGACCTGTTCCGTATAGGGCGTTTCTTCTGCTACGAGCCGGCATGTCTTTATGTTGCCCTGGGTTCCGACCCAGCTGTTGTTACTGCCGTTCGCAGGGCCGTTGATGCAGCCTGCCAAGAATAGGATACCAGCTACAATCGCAAGGAAAACAAACATTTTTTTCAAGATTATCACCGGATATACAAGCTAGTTTATATTTAAAAAACCTGCAGTCAGCCAAGGGAAACGGCAACTGTTGCGCAGTCTCCTTCGCTTTCTGCAGTTATGTGTAGAACTAGTTTTATTTTCCGTCCGTCTGCCAGCTGCAGTGTTCCGCGGTAATACAGTTTTTCGCGCATCACTTCGTTGCCGTCTCTGAGCAGCGTTACCTCTAGCGATTTTATCTTTCCGAAAAACCAGCTGCTGATTTTGCCTACGCGCAGCGTGTAGCGTTCGTCTATTCTGCATTCACAGCATTCCCTAAGCACCTGCACCGGCAGCCTCTCCAGCAGTTTGCTGGCAAGTCTTGAAGCGATTGAAGGTTGAGAATTAGTGTGAGGCCTTTGCAACTGTGGATAGGTAAGCCGTCTCTCGCAATCCCCCATACGTATTTTATGATTACAAAATGTTTTAAAGCAGCCAGCGTCGCAGTATTTTTAAGCCGTTGCTGGCAAACAGGCTGCAGTGATTATTTGAAACGAGTAGTTTCCATAGCATTGCTTGACGCTGCAGTCGTCTCCATACAGACAGTGGTACTGCCGCTTTATTTCGTAGCGATAGCGATTGGTGCGGCGGAGATGGGCGTGATTTTCGCCGTGATGCAGGTGGTTTTCCTTTTTGCGCGTATTGCCTTTGCCGTGGCAGGAGATCAGATAGGGCCGCGCAAGATATTGGCAGCAGGCGGAATATTCACATTTATCATGAATATAATATACGCAATTGCCTCCAGCCCGGTATTCTTCGCGCTGGGCCAGGTTTTTGACGGTTTGCGCGCATCAGCTTTCTGGGCAGTTATAAGAACAGCGGCGTTCCGTGCATCAAAACCAGGTGAAGAAAGCCGGAATTCGGCCATCATGGTAAGCGCCAGGTCGCTTGCCACTTCTCTTGCGAAAGTTGCAGCAGGTTTGCTGCTGGTCTATCTTTCATTCCAGAACATCTTCTTCCTGCTTGCAGGAGTCGGCCTGCTTATGGCGCTGCTTGCCATTTCCATGAAAAACGGGGATTCGCCGGGAAAGATCTCACTCGCCGGTGCACAACAACTGCTCAGGACAAAACGCGGCTGGAGCTTCTGGCGCACTTCCCTGCCGCTTGTCTCCTGTGACATTCCCTACACCGCGCTGTTTTCATTCGTGGTGCCTGTATACATGAAGGTGCAGCTTAACATGAGCTACGAGGCCATCGGCTTCTGGCTTGCCGTATTCTTCTTCCTGGAAGCAGCGGCTAACTATGCAGCTACCAAGCTCAAGCTGGATTACAAGCTGACGCTTTATCTTGTGCTGTTAACGGCAGTAGTGCCGATTGCGCTGCTTGCGCTGCCGCAGTTTTTCGTCCCTGCGCTGGTGCTTTTCGGCATTGGCTCAGGCCTTTCTGCCATTGCCTACGAGCATACGGTGGCAAAGGCGACGAAGAACAAGAGAGATACGTCCACTGCGATTGCGCTATTGATGATTCCGACACGCATTGGCGATTTCCTTTCGCTGATAGGTGCCGGCCTGATAATCGCCGTTGCAGGTTTTACGCCGGTTTTCATCCTCTGCGCTTTGTTCTGGCTCGGATTCGTGCTGCTATCGCTGCGGCTCGTAGCTAGCAGCAGGCGAAAACCCGTCTGATAAACATTTATAAATCCTTCACAGCAACAAGTTAGAACTACTGGCTTCTCAGTCAGATTAATTTTATTAGGTGGATTCATGAGTAAGAAAGGAAAGAATGGGGAATTCGCAGGAAGAAACCTGCTCAGGAACAGGAACAAGAGGAGATGGCTATCCAAGCGATTCAAGAGAAGGACTCTTAACCTTAAATCCAAGTTTGACCCGCTCGAGGGCGCGCCGCAGGCAAGGGCAATCGTTCTCGAAAAGATCGTGCTGGAGCAGAAGCAACCTCACTCCGGTTTGATCAAATGCGTGAAGTGCCAGCTTGTCAAGAACGGCAAAGTCGTCAGCGCGCACGCGGTGAGGGACAAGGCAATTTCGTTCATAGATGAGCACGATGAAGTGATTATCGCAGGATTGGGCGGTTCGCAACGCGGACAGATGGGTTCCATGCCTGGTGTGCGCTACAAGGTTGTCTCAGTGAACGGCGCAGACCTGCAGATGCTCAGGAAGGGCAAGAAGGAGAAGCCCAAGAGGTAATTCCTATGGACAAACTTTTCGGCAAATATCCCATTGAAGGCGTTGTCATCAACGACAAGAGCCTTGCCCAAGTAATGTCATTAAAGGCGCTTTCAGTGCCGCACACATTCGCAAGGCACAAGAAAAAGAAACTGGGCAAGATGGAAGTTAACATCGTTGAAAGGCTTATTAACAAGCTGCTGAGGGCCGGTACCGGTTCGAAAACGTCGGGCAAGGTAATCCGAACCCACGGCGGATTGCAGGGCAAGAAACTCCGCGTAATGGGCATCGTTGAAGATGCCTTCGCCATCGTCGAGGAAAAGACAAAGGAGAATCCGGTGCAGGTACTTGTAAAAGCATTGGAGAACTCTGCACCGAACGAAGACGTTACGCGTGTTTCCCACGGCGGTGTGAGCTACCAAATAGCAGTGGACGTCTCGGCAACGAGACGACTTGACTTGGCATTGCGCAACATCACGCTTGCCTCATTAATCGGCACGTTCAACAAGAAGAAAAAGCTCTCAGCCTCGCTGGCAGACGAAATCGTCTTCACGGCAAAGGGCGACTTGCAGAACAGCTACGCCATGAGGAAAAAGGACGAAATAGAACGCGTCGCACGCAGCGCGAGATGAGTTCTTTTTTTATTTTTATTTCCATTAATCAGTTCCAAAAATAGGGGTTTTTATATAGCATTGACCGACAATTCGGTCAATTATAAAAAAAGGGTTTTTTTATGGCACGAAAGGAATTTGTAGTTGAAGAAGTTCAAAGGATGCTGGAGCGCACGGAAAATGTGCGCAACGTCGCTATCGTCGCACACGTAGACCATGGCAAAACAACGCTCACAGATAGTTTGATTGCCCGCGCAGGGCTTATCAACAAGGAGCTGGCAGGCGAACAAAGATGGACGGACTTTGACGAGCAGGAGCAGGCTCGTGGTATTACCATCAAATCAGCCAACGTTTCGCTAGGTTTTAACTTCGAAGGCACAGACCACCTAATCAACCTAATTGATACGCCTGGTCACGTGGACTTTGGTTTCCACGTTGTACGTGCCATGCGTGCAGTGGACGGCATCTGCCTCGTAGTGGATGCAGTGGAAGGCGTCATGCCGCAGACCGAGACAAACCTCAGGCAAGCATTGAAAGAAAGGGCAAAGCCAGTGCTATTCATCAACAAAATCGACAGGCTTATCAACGAGCTGAAGCTTGACTCAACACAGATGCAGCAGCGATTCCTGAAAATCATAACTCAGGTAAACAAGATCATCTCAGCCAATGCGCCGGAAGACAAGAAGGACGACTGGCTGATTGATGTCAACAAAGGCAACGTTGCTTTCGGTACGGCGTACAACAAGTGGGCTTTATCCATAAAGTCAATGAAGAAATTCAACATCTCATTCAAGGAAATGTACGAAAAGTGCGTAAGCGGAGACCACAAATACCTGGTTGAGAAAAGCCCGCTGGACGATGTGCTGCTGGAAATAATAATTGCCCACTTGCCATCGCCTAAATTCGCGCAGTCCTACCGTATCCCGGTGCTTTGGAAAGACGGCGACATGAACAGCGAGGCAGGCAAGAGCATGGCTGCCTGCGACCCGCGCGGCAAGGTGATTGGTGTTTGTTTCGGCGTAGTTTACGACGAGCATGCAGGCGAAGTCGCAGTCATCAGGTTCTTCTCAGGTACGGTGGAGAAGGGCATGCAGCTTTACATTTCATCCAAGAAAGTATTTGCCAAAGTGCAGCAGGTCGGTATCTACATGGGTCCGGATAGGGTTGCAACGGACCGCATCAGCGCAGGAAACATTGGTGCAGTTGTCGGACTGAAAGATGTCTATGTCGGCGAAACCATTTCAGCTGAGCCGATGATTGAATTCGAGCAGATCAAACACTACTCTGAGCCTGTAATTACGAAATCAATCGAGGTTAAGGAGCAGAAGGATTTGCCTAAGCTGATTGAAGCGTTGCGCAGCATCTCAAAGGAAGACCCGACGCTGAAAGTGCAGCTGTCTGAAACAGGCGAGCACCTGATAAGCGGCAACGGAGAATTGCATTTGGAAATCATCGAATACAAAATCAGGAACGAAAAGAAAGTGCAGATAATAACGTCTCCGCCCATCGTCGTTTACCGCGAAGCTTTGCTGGCAAAATCGCCTATTGTGGAAAGCAAGTCTCCGAACAAGCACAACCGGCTGAAGTTTACCGTGGAGCCGCTTGAACCTGAAATCATCCAGGCAATCATTGACGGCAACATAAAGGAAGGCAGGCCCAAGGGCAAGGATACCTGGGAAAAGCTTGTCGATCTTGGCATGGACCGCGATGACGCGAAGAGCGTTTACGACATTTACAATGCAAGCATCTTCATCAACTCGACGAAAGGCATTCAATGCCTGAACGAGATTGAAGAGCTTATGATTCAGGGCTTTGAAGAGGCGCTGAATCAGGGGCCTTTGGCAAAGGAAAAAGTCACCGGCATAAAAGTGAAGCTGGTTGATGCCACGCTGCACGAAGACAACATCCACCGCGGCCCGGCCCAGATGATTCCGACTACCAAGAGAGGCATTTACGCAGCCATGATTACGGCTGGTACAAGTTTGCTGGAGCCGAAGCAGAAAGTGCTTATCAACACGATGCAGGAATACGCAGGCAACGTCATTACGCTTACCAACGGTCGCAGAGGCCAGCTGGTGGACATGCAGCAGGAAGGCGAGAATGCGGTAATCACAACTTTACTGCCTGTAGCCGAGATGTTTGGCTTTGCCAATGATTTGCGCGGCGTTACGCAAGGCAGGGCCATCTGGTACCAGCAATACGCCGGCTATCATCCGATGCCGAAAGACCTGGTGGCAAAAGTGGTAAAGCAAATCAGGGAAAGAAAAGGAGAGAAGCCTGAGCCACCCACTGCCCTGTTCTTCCTGGAGCAGTAGTTTTTCTTTTTCTTACTTTTTTATTTTTGTTCTACTTCTAATTTTTTCCAGTTAAAATCAGTCGAATTTGGGAAAAAGGAAAATCGCACACGTTGCTTCAAGGCAAGTATACTTACCCTGCATTACCGCAGCCAGCGTTTCCTCCCTGCTTCTGCCCTCAGGAACCCAGGTGACAAATGTTTTTTTCTTGTCCTTTAGGTCGCCGGGCAGCTGCTCAACCTCCGTTTTAGTCAGATAAATAGTCCTGTTAAACCGGTCTATCATCCTGCTTGCGTTCCTTTGGATCTCGCCTGCAGGCAATGTGCTGCTTCCAACAGACTTTCTTAGCAGTCCCAATCAAATCCCCTATAGTATATTATAGGCGCTACTTGTCATCTGGCTTCTTGAACGGTACGAACTCCACCACGTTGGTGAGTGTTTCTTCTGCAGGCTGGCCAACCGGCTGCAGCGGCTCGGCCCGTGCCTGCGGAGCCGGCAACTCTACTACACCGCTTTCTCTTGCCTCCCTATCCTGCACTTGCTTGGCTGCCTTGAGCTCTGTAGCCATGTCTTCGTTTTTCAGGAAATCACTTGCGAACTCAATCAGGTAATCAGTAACCTTGGCGCCAAGCCCGAATAGCAGGTCTGCCATTTTCGGGTCGTTGTTCAGCAGCGCAATCTGCAGCGGACTTTCGTTGACCTCGTTTTCCGCATTGACATCTCCGCCGGCTGATGCGATCTTTTCAACCATCTTCATTTTTTTCAGCATGGTTGCCTCGTGTATCGGTTCGTTGCCGATGTCATTGCCTGTACGGATGGTAATCGATTTATTAGCGCTTTTCAGTTCTGCAAGCAGCATGTCAAACAGCTCGGTGTTTTCCGTATGGGTTCCCATGTGCAGCACGTTAAGGCCTGTCGTGGTGACTGCCTCCAGGTCTGCACTATTCTTTATTGCGAAAACACTGAACTCGGTGTGGCCTTTTGTTACTCCGAAAAGCAGCGGCGTTATACCGTATCTGATGCGTGCGTTTATGTTAGCGTGGGCGTCCAATGCCGCCTTTCCCTTGACCGGATCGTTCTCAAACGCGGCCTCGAACAGCAAGTCGTTTGCCTCCTGCACCGCTTTCATCTTGTATATGAAGCTGGCTATCTTGGGATCCAGATACGGGTGGTTAAGAAGCTCCACCAGTGACGTGGGCGCAGCATTCGTATCATGCATTTCAAGTATGAAAGGTGCGCCAACCTTAGCGCCGTAGTCTATCAGCATGCCTGCGAATGCCATCATCTCTTTCGTGAGCTGCTTCTCTTGCATCGCCCTTGTTATCACACGCGCAAGCGGATTGGTGTCAAAACTGCGCGGTTCCAGGTAGGTCGGATTGACTTCTGCGCCTGCCTGAATCAGTTTTATGCCATACGCCTTGTCGAGTTTTTCAGTCGCATTGAATAGTTCGGCAGTCAATGCCTCTTCGATTACTCTCTCAATGTATTCAGGACCGGCTACAGCCTGTTCTTTCGGATTAAGCGACCTGCCCTTGTGTATCTTGAGCAGCGCTAAGACCTTTGTATGCTCAAACGTCGGGTGCTCCACTCGGCCGTCTATGACCATATCCATCGGCGTTTTTTTATCGTTGTTTGGAACGTTGACAAGCAACCTGTTAGTCCGCCTGATTATTTCATCGCTCAGCTCGAAGTTGCCATTATAGCCGGAGATGTGCAGTGCCGTGTTATTCGCACCGTCTACGAGGTTCGGAT
>JAZDDV010000039.1:0-3022 GCA_043809425.1 Microcaldota archaeon
CAATTCTAAGCTTTATATTCTTTCTGCCGTGTCTATTGGTTTACTGCAATTCTGCGCTTTGTGCGACAAGGCGCAGATGGAAAACGGTTTCCGTCAACGCTTTGGATTTCGACTGCGCTTGCATTATACGCAGCTTGCTGAAATCTAAAGGGTTGTGAGCAGGAGGTAATTCAATGGAACTGACCGAAGCACTGGCAGCAGTGCGTGCACATTCTGAAAAGAAGGGATTTCAGCAGACATTAGACTTAATTATAAATCTCAAAAATATTGACATGAAAAAACCCGAATCAAGATTTTCGCGCGAAGTTGTCCTGCCGAATAGCTCGGGCAAAGCAGCAGGCGTCTGCATGATTTCTGACAGCCGCAAGGACTATGAGCCGCGGCTGAGCAAGGATGACATAACTGCGCTTGAACACGATAAGAAAAGTGCCAAGCGTGTTTGCAGGGAACATGACTTTTTCATGTGCGAGCCTGCTCTCATGATACTCGTTGGAAAAGTTCTTGGGCGCTATTTGGGTCCTATCGGCAAGATGCCACGATTGCTCCCGCCTGCAGCCAATCCAAAAGCTGTGGCGGAAGAGCTTTCAAAATCAGTGCGTGTTCGTGTGAAGGATTCGCCAAATATAATGTGTGCTGTCGGACCTGAGACCATGCCAGATGGGCAGATATTGGAAAACTCAAAGCGCGTAATTGATGAGATAAAGAAAGCCCTGCCTGCCAAGTCCCAGATTAGGAACGGCTACATAAAGCTTACAATGGGCAAGCCCGTGAAATTCGAAGTCAAGCAATGATGGTGTAAGAAATGATGCGTCGTGATGACAAAATAAAAAAGGTCGATGAGTTGAAGAAGCTTATAGCAGACCACAGAACAGTCGGCGTACTCAACATGGCTAAAGTGCCAGCGCGGCAGTTTTTGAAAATAAAAAATACGATAACTGCTGACGGTAGCGTCAAGATAAGGATGGCGCGCAAGGGGCTGTTAGTACGCGCCCTGATAGGTGCTGGAAAAACTGAGTTCTCGCAGTTGGTCGAAAATTTACCGAATTCGCCTGCGCTGATGTTTTCTAACTTGGATCCGTTCAGGCTTTTTGCGATACTGAAAAAGAATCGTGCGACAAGCGCTGCCAAAACAGGCGCTATCGTAACGAAAGATGTTGTTATACTGAAAGGCCCTACACAGATGCCACCTGGGCCTGCGATAAGCACGCTGGGCAAGGTTGGCCTGAAAACGCGCGTTGAAGGCGGAAAAATTGCAATAGCTGATGATAAAACCGTGTTAAAAGCGGGACATGAGGTAACAGGCGACCTCGCTGCAATATTCAGCCTGCTCAAAATAGAGCCAGTAGAAGTTGTGTTGAAGCTTGCTGCTGCACTGGAAGGCGGCATGATATATGGCGGCGATGTCCTTGACGTCGATACAGAACAGTATATGCGTGATATCACGCTAGCTGTTCAGAGTGCCATAAACTTGTCGCTGAATGCAGGGTATATCACGAACCTGACAGCTCCGCTTGCGATACAGCTTGCGTTCTGGCAGGCGAAATCTTTGTGCTTATCTGCAAATGTGCTGGAAGCTGACATAATCGGCGAGGTGCTTGCCAAGGCAGTTGCCGAAGCAAAAGCGCTTGAGCCGAAAGCCCCTACTGCTTCAGTTGCAACCGAGGCGGCGCAGGCTCCAACTACATAATGCTAGATAGCAAGTGCATAAACGAAATGTAATAAGTAGGACGAAAGATAAAAGAAAATGCAACGTTTGCGCCAAAATTAGAGCACGCCAGTGAAATTTGGGAAATGCATTTTCAGTTGCTCGCCACCTACTGATACGTGCGTTCGTTTGAATTGAGATATGACAAACCATATCATTCGTAACAAAAGAAAATGAGAGGTGCAAAAATGAACTACATATATGCGGCGCTTCTGCTCCATTCAGCAGGAAAAGCGATAAACGAGGATGGACTGAAATCCGTCGTTGCGTCAACCGGATCATCGCCTGATGCTACGCGCATAAAGGCTTTGGTCACGGCGCTTGAAGGCGTAAACGTCGATGATGCCATCTCGAAGGCTGCGATGCCTGTTGCAGCAGCTGCTTCGGCGGCTGCGCCTGCAGAGAAAAAGGACGAAGCAAACGCTGAAGAGGATAAGAAAAAGGCCGAAGAAGCAGTAGAGGGTCTCTCTAGCTTGTTCGGATAAATTTTTATTTTATTTTTATCCTAACATTTCTAAACGTAGCTATAGTGCTCAGCACTGCATTTATACGGCATGTTTGCGAAACTAATATAGTAAGCGCAAAATAAAACATAAGCGGAATTTTACAATTGGCGGCATGCAGGTTGTTGTCCTGATTGCGCCGACGAAACTTTCCGCTTTTGCTTTTTGGCTTTTACTATTCCGTGAATCCGATGGGATGAAAATCTCGAAGTATTTGGATGCGTAAAATAAGTAGTATTTGAGCAAAGTGATGATATGGCTTTATCCAAAGATGTCCTGCGCGCGCGGTTCTCGGGTGAACCTGACAAGTATTATCGTGTTGCGCTGTTTGATGAGCTTGGTTTTAAGCGCAGGCGATGCTCGTGCGGCAAGTGGTTTTGGACCCTGAATCCAGAGCAAGAGAAATGCCCTGATCCGCCGTGCACACAATATGGGTTTATCGGCCAGAAAATTGGAAAGTTGCGAAAGGACTATATCGGAACGTGGCGTGCCATTGAAAGATTTTTTGTAAAGAACGGCCATACGGCTGTGCCGTCCTATCCAACTGTTTGCAGGTGGTTCCCAGGGCTTTATTTTACAATCGCGAGCATAGTTGCATTTCAGCGCTCTGTTGGCGGCGAGCCTGTGTTTGAATTTCCTTCTAATCCCCTGATAATCCCGCAGGTCTGCCTGCGCTTTTCTGACATCCCGAACGTCGGAGTAAGCGGCCGCCACCATACTTCATTTATCATGATAGGCCAGCACTCGCTATACGACGGCTCACCAAAAGGCTATTGGAAAGACCGCTGAATTGAGCTTGACTGGAAGCTTTTGA
>JAZDDV010000040.1:0-5738 GCA_043809425.1 Microcaldota archaeon
TTTCTTTTGACAAGTCAATCACCTATGGAAACATTTATAAACAACAATAACTTTGGATGTAAACCCTTTTAAAAGGCTTTCTATCCTTATTCTAGGCGTTGCTTACGATATTTATTTGGTAAATCATACACGGGAGAGTGATATAAATGGTAAGACGTTCAAGAGGCAGTCTAAGTAAATCGACGAAAAGAACAAGAAAGACAACCAAGGTTACGGTCTCGGCAATAGCCAAGAAATTCAAGATGGGCGAGAAAGTAGTGCTTAGCCCATCCCACGTTAGTTCAGGCAGATTTCCCAGGAGATACGCCGGCAGGCACGGTTCCATAGTGGAGCTGCGCGGCGGCAGTTATATGGTGGAGATATACGATGGCGGAAAGAAAAAGCAGTTTGTTACTACGTCACTGCATCTTGCCCGCAGCAGGTGATTGCTTATGAAAGTTACAAAATCAGATCCGCTTTCCCTGGTGGAGGCGAAAGAGCTGTTGGACAAGCGCAAGGAAGAGGGCGAGCTCAACTACGAGCAGACTCTTGCGCTGGAACACGCAGAGAAGTTCGCCACCTTGACTGTCAAGAAGGCAAGGGAAAAGGTGGAAGCGATCCAGAAGAAAAGCGACAAGGTGCCGGAGTCAACAGCCGTGAAACTGGTGGACGTCATGCCCAAGAGCGCAGCAACGCTCAAGGCCGTGCTGCTCAGGGACAAGGTTGAGCTTACGGACGATGAAATAGGGGAAATACTGAAAATTATAGGGTGAATTCTGTGGAAGATTACGCATGGGTTATTGAATACCTGCCAATGGGGCACTCGGCCCAGATAAAACGGGAGCCGGTAGTGCAGCTCATAGGCGAAAAGTACTTCACGCTGCTTGAGGCAAGCGTCAAATCCAATGCGAACATCGTGCTCGGCCAGCGCGTATACGTGGGCAAGGACGAGCGCAGCGAAGTGGACCACATCAAGGGAAGGATAAACTACGAGAAGCTTACCACCAGCGCGCGGGAATTCCTGCCGCTGGCCATAAGAAAAGTGGTGGAAGCGCACGAGGCTTATTTCGTGAACTTCATAAATAACGCCCGGCCGATTTCCATAAGGGTTCATACGCTTGACCTGCTGCCTGGCATAGGCAAGAAGAACATGGAAGCTTTGCTGAGGCAGAGAGAGGAAAAGCACTTTGAAACCTTTGCTGACATGAAAGCCCGCGTTTCTTCCCTGGCAGACCCGGTTTCGGTTTTCGTTCACCGGATAATGAGCGAGCTTGAGGGAAAGGAAAAGCAGTACATATTTGTCAAACCACCTTTCACTCTGGAGCAAAGGCGTTACTGAATTTTGTCCGGGCCCGTAGTCGAAGCACTTTCTTTGCGCTGCAAAGAACCTGCACTAAGAAAGCGCGATAATGGTTAAGACGCTACTCTCACAGAAACCCTTTTCGCTGCGCGGAAAGCGTTCACGGAAAAGGGAGTTGAGTGCAGTAGAGATTCCCGGTTCGATCCCGGGCGGGCCCATTGCTTTTTTTGACACTGAAAATCAGGTGCTGTCGACAGTAAGCTTGTTCGGGTCAACTATTTTTCCTATTTTTGTCTGGACCGCCTCAATGAATTCGTTTATAATCGGACGCAGGTTTCTCTTGCCCCAGACTTCATTCTGCTTAAGGTAGCTGAATGGTTCGTGAAGTGCAAGGTTTCCATGGCCGTCTGCCAATCCGTTTGCAGTTACGATTTCTGCATACCTTTCAATGGTTTCAGTGCGTTCGGCTTTGTCCTGGCTTGCAAGCATCATTATGCCACGCAATACACGCATTTCTGTTGCTGCCGAGGCATTGAATATGGTTGCCAGCAGGAATCCCGGGTCAGCTACACGAAGCGGCGCTTCGATATTGACACCGTTTATCATTGTATGTACGGTCAGTATACTTACCCTTTCCAAATCCTCTGGCCTTATTTTAATAAGCGTGACATTCTGTTCAAAGAAGCAGACATCACTCAGCAGCTCCATGGACTTTTCGTACTGCGGCTGGATATGATAAACCGTATGCGGCGTTTGTTTTATAGTCTGGCAATTATCTGCTGCTTTCAGTGTGGTTAGATTAACTCTCTCTACTTCTATCAGGTGTTCCAGTCTCAGATAGGTCTTAATCCAGTCCGGAATCTGTATGAATGCCAGGTCAACGTCAGTTGCGCTGCCCCTTTTCATGTTATCGGTAAACTTGTCGTTGATGTAGAACCTTATTGCAAAGCCGCCTACTGTCATCGTCTTGGAAGCAACACCTTTGTCTTCCAGCAGTCTGAAAAGCTGTATTCCCTTCTCTAGGAGTTTGGCTTCTTTTCTGCTGAAACCTGTCTGCGTTATTACTTCTTTTGCAGGGAGGGTTTTTGCTAGTTTCATCATACAGCTATTGGACATGAAAGAGTATTTAAATGTATCATTTAGCGGTTTTTTATGGATATAATAAGCTTCTGTCCGCTGTGCTGCAGGTCTTCTTAGGCCAGAGGAATTTAATAATTCACCTTACTTCGCAAACTATTTATTCCTTGCCAAAGTAATGGCAGCATGAGATTGACGTTTTTGGTTTTATTTGGATTGTTTATTCTGGCCGGCGCTGCTTTTGCCATGGCTTCTCCTTATCCGTCTGAACCCTGTACAGCAGAAGCAGGTTGCAGGGAAAACTGCTGCCGGGACAACAGCGGCCAGGTGCAGTACAGTACCTACACGCCAGGCGTAGGCATTGCCTTCCCCAAGACACGGGGCGGCGGCAGCTACGATATCATAGACATGAGCGGCAAGATTTGCTATAGAACTAAGATGTATGACGATGCCTATGATGCCTGCATAGAGCACTGCCAGAACTTTGAATGTGAGTGGCCTGCAGACCGCAGGTTCCAGGAAATGAGTGATAGCAGCACAGGCGGCTACAGCAGTAGCGAAGACATCAGCTGCCTTGGTACGATTCTTCCGCTATTTGTGCTTTGCGGCGCATTAGCAATAAAAAAATGAGTGGGAGGAGAAGGGGGCCGAAGCCCCCTACGTCCACTAATCGTGAACCCCCTTCTTCGTTACCTTGAAGACGCATTCTCCTTCCGGAAGATTTGGCGAGTCGACCAGACGCGCTATTCTCTTATCCTCTTTACCCTTCCTAAGGTAAAGCCGGTAAGTGCTATTATGTACTACAAAGCCATTCGCAACAAAATTTTCATGTACTGGCACGGTTATATCAAAAAGGCACTCTGTATTCTCTTTCTCTTTGACCTTTCGCACCCTTTCAAATCTAATGTTGCCATCCAGCCAGGTCCTGAGAAATTCTATTTCTTTGCAGCTAATACTCTTCTTACTAAATGTAGAAACTATTTCTTTTGCCTCCCGAATATTTATGTTTTTGTAGGCAGTTTCTTTAGCTTTTATGGTTGAAACCGGTAGCCCATGCTGCAGCAACAGCTCTTTTACACTCTTTCTTGAGATAGGAAGCGTCTGTCTTGTATAGGTGCTCTTGTAGTGCGTACACCATTTCTCAAGCAGGTTCTTCTTATCGCTGGCCGTCATCCCGATATTATTTGCAAAGCCTACCACTTCTTTTCCATCGATGAGAAGCGTTTTGCATCGCGTCGAATCAAGAATTCGGGACCGGATTCCAAAACGGAGCAAAAGAAGCTGGATAAACTGCAGAGTTTTCTCATCCTTCTGTCCAATCTGTATTCTTGGTCTTGTTTTGGATACATACCCTTCTGCATCCGCAAATCCCTTTATGAATGCGGCAACATGCTCCAAAGGCGACTTCGAAACGTATGTGAACAGTCCTATTTCTGTCTTTTCAAACAAATTCCGGATTGTTCTGCTGTTTAGCCGCAACTCATAACAGTTTTTCCCAGTTATCTTGCTAATCGATCCCTCCAAGTTGAATTCTCCTTTCAGTATTTTTTGGTATTCTTCCAATACTTCTTTTCTTTCATCTCTAAACCTGAGGGAATTGGTGTCGATGTTCCCATCGCCTAGGAAATATCCGAATACCTGCGAAAGGTCTATTCCCAGTTTTTCCGGTATTGCAATTTCCCTGTGCTTATGAGAAAAGTATGGTTCGAAATAATCACTGGTTTCTTCGCCGACCTCGTTTGCCAACATACCGATATTTTTAACAGTTGTCGGGTAGCCCTGATTTAGCATCCTTCTAAATTGTCTTGGGCTAATGGCAAGTTCTTTACAGAGCTCTTTTCGTGTGGTCTTAAGAAGCAGGCGCCGCAGTTGTTCTACCTTTTCTGGTTTTATTACCGCTAGCTCCTCCTGCTCTACCACTGGAAGTGTTTGCACGGTACCATCAAAGTGTAGCATATCGCAATGTACAAGATAGTCTCCATTTTTGATTTCTTTCGCCCTAATTTCCTTTATTTCAAAGCCATCCAAGATAAAGAATTTATGTAGCGGCGATGCCTTGATTTTATGACCCGTATCTATTTCGTAAATCGTCCCGATTCCTTCTTTCACAACCTTCGCGCTCAAACCGCTATTTTTGTTTTTTAGATCCTTGCCCATGCTTATAACGTGGTCATTAACAGAAAGGCTTTTTATTTCTGTTATTTTCCCATCTGCAAGTTGGATAAGGGTATCTCCAGTCAAGCAAGCATGGGCCAGCACATGGCCGCCTATCGGCTTTGTCGGGTCCCCGAACATCATCCCAGGATCATCCATCACCTGATTGGTCACGTACACTGCCAGGTTGTGGCTGTCTGCAAGCCTTTGCAGCGCATGCACGTGCTTATTGAGCTTCTGCTGCCTTTCGCTTAAAGCACCTCGGCCCATGTAATCCGAGCGGAAGTGCGAGGTCAGCGAGTCAACTATTATCAGTCTGATGTTCTTTTCCTTTGCGAATTCCTCTGCCTTGTCGATGATTATCATCTGGTGGTCGCTGTTTTCTGCGCGCACCACGCTGATATTCTTCAGCACCTGGTCCGGGTCCATGCCAGCTGCCTCGGCTATCTGGACAATGCGCTCAGGCCTGAAAGTATGCTCCGTATCTACGAATAGTACGTTGCCGCCCACGCCGCCCTGTCCCTCCGGCTTCTGCACGTTTACTGCAAGCTGGAATGCAAGCTGGCTTTTACCGCTGGAAAATCGCGCGTAGGCCTCGGTTATTGCCTGCGTTTCCACACCATTACCAAGCAGTTCGTCAAATGCGGTGGAACCGGTGCTTATCCTGCCGATTACCTTTCGCCTTTCATAAACTACGTCGCCGGTTTCTATGCCGATGTCTATTGCTTCCTTTGACGCGTCCACTGCCTTTTTTGCTGCTTCCACCGACATGCCGACCAGTTCAGCCAGGTCATGCGGGTTTGCTGCTGCGATTGCCGAGAAGGTGTCATAACCCGAATTTCTCAGCTTTTCTGCCGTTGCTTCTCCTATACCGGGAAGATCCTCCAGTTCCTTATACAATTTTTTTGCTGCCATACTACTCACCTATTGGTCATTTCATCATCATTTAGTGCTTGGGAAGACTAACAATTTCAGCTGGCCTATTCTCAAAGTATAAAATTCATTACCGCTTTTGGAAACATTTTTCCACATAGCGCCTACATTTACGTAAACTAAGTTACCGTTCTTGTCGCGGTCTGGTTGTACAATCCTGAAATCAGGCCTTGCGCCTGGCTGATTGCCACCCGGACCGCTTGGAGCGCTGCTGGCTGGTGCCGCTTTAGGAGCAAGCTCCTCAAATCCCTCATCCACAAGGTTTATTTCCTCGTTTTTTATGCCTGTCATTTCA
>JAZDDV010000041.1:0-28608 GCA_043809425.1 Microcaldota archaeon
CCTTTTTAGGATGGTTTACGGCAAGGCACAGGTTCCCCTGTCCGTCAGGCATTACTGTTCCCGGCTTGAGATTCCTGCTGATGCTTTCAGGTAAGCCCGGCTGTACTCTTGGTTTTGAGCTGCTTTCTGCTCCTGATAGTGGCTGAGTAGTTAGTTTCTGAGCAGAATCCATGCGTGTAGTGTGTATAGTAATTAATAAAAATGTTTATGGCCGCATGCTCTGCAGTGTTTTCATCGCATCATCTTTTCTTTCAAAGGGAACAAGCAGATGGTCGTGATGATAGCCGGAGAAAACATAGATGCTGATCTTCTCCTTTGCCAGTGCTTCAGTTATCTTTGCAAGAAAACCAACTGCATCAGGATGAGGATAGACACCCAGGGTTATCAAGGCAAACGGTCCGATGATTTCTTTTTCAGTGAAATCCTGCATTTCCTCTTTTATGCCTTCGGAAAAAACAATGGTGAGACCCTCGTCCTCCTTGAATACGCAGATGATGTACTGCAAATAGCCGCTCAGTGCCATGAGCTGGCCCTCATCCACGGTTGCCATGTAATATTTTGTTTTATCTGCAGCTGGCTTCATGTTCTTCAGCAGTTCGCTTAAATCAGCAGTGGGTTTCATGTTTGCCTACCTTTTGTAGTTGATTTTCCTGAGGAAATCCTTTCGCCACTGCTTGTCTGTTGCGGTCTCAACGCCCTTTGGCCTGCTGCCGTCAACAACGCCCATCACTCCGCGACCCATGGCAGTTTCAGCAACTATTACCTGCAGCGGGTTTGCCGTTGCGGCGAATACGTTGCATACTTCGCTCAGGTTCTTTATGCGGTTAAGTACGTTTATCGGATAGGCGTCCTTCATGAATATTATGAATGAATGGCCTGCTGCGATCTCCATCGCTGCCTTTTCCGCCAGTTCAATCAGCTTTTCATCATTGCCGTCGCTGCGTACAAGGCACTTGCCTGATGCCTCGCTGAAAGCAAGACCGAATTTTATTGACGGGCCGCTTTCCACCAATGCCTCGTAAAGGTCTTCCACTGATTTTATGAAATGCGTCTGTCCTAAAATGACATTGCAGTTTTCTGGCACTGCGATTTCCACTGCTTTTATTTCCATACCATCGCCTCAGATACCAAGCTCTTTAATGATTTTGTTTGTTTTGAATTTATTCTTTTCCAGATGTTTTTTCAGCTTGACGACTACTACGCCGGGCGGCTCAAGGAAAACGTGCTGGTCATAGCCGTAGACGATTACGTCCGGCTTTACCCGCTTAAGCATGTCAGCCGGATTCTTGAAGCCTACTAAAGCAAAATCAACTGGCTTCAATGCATTAACCATCATGGCCCGGTATTCCTGCGAATGAATCGGCGTCCGCTTTTTGGTTCGCTCAATCAGCTCATCGCGGGCAAGAACTGTAATAAGGATGTCGCCGAGCTTTTTTGCTTCACTTAGAGTGACAATATGGCCAGCATGCAGTATGTCGAAAACGCCGCCTGTAAGCACAACCCGGATTTTTTGCCGGCAGGACTGCTTCACGAAATGACGTGCGTCTTTTTTCTCCACGCATTTTTTCTCCTGTGCGGTGAGCTGGGCGTATACAGCAGTAGGCATGCCGTTGTTTTGGATTTCTAGAAGTACAAGCTTCCTGATTTTCTCCACGTCCATGCACCGAGTTCTCATAAAAGCATTTTAAACTCTTCTGCAGCCGATGGTGTAAATATCCGGCTCAAAATACTTTTTCTTCTCAAGGCTTTCAAGGATGCGCTCCACCAGCTTTGCCCGTGTTTCCATGTACTGTTCCTTACCGACTTCATTATTGGCTATGGCGTATTTCTTGTTCCGCGCATTGAAGCAGAATAAAGAGTCCTGCATCCTGTCGCAATTATGGCAGAACATCACGTCGCTGCAGTTCTTGCTGAAGTCCACTTCAAACGACCTGCTTATGAACTTGGAATTATAGCAATTTATGGAGAAGTGGCAGTTGAAGCTCTTAGCAGTGCCGAAAACGCTTTCGCAGTGGTCTGAGAAAAATGCATAGGCAATGCGCTTCGAATGGAAGCAGTCCACTATCTTGTAGGCATGCAGCAAATCCATGTATACTGCCGAAGCGATGACATCCGAATTATTGCCTTCTGCAAATTCTGCTATGCAGATTGCGATATCCTTGAGCTTAGGTTTTAGACTAGCCAGGCTTTCATCGCCGATTGCAAGCTGCCTTTTGGACAGCTCTGAAAACGAATCCATACCTGCGGCAGCATTTTTCGGTATCTCTTTGAATATTGCATGGCGCGGCAGGTAAAGCGGCCTGCCATTAACTGCCGATTTCGTCAACGTTCCTTTTGGAATCCGCCTTGTGAGCCATTCTTCGTAATCGTCTAACGGCCCAAGCGGCTTGCCAAACAACAGCTTAGTAGTCTCCTGGAAGGCGGTTTCTATTGCATTCATTTGACCCGGCCTCCAAAACAAAGCTCCATGAGCGAAGGGAATGTCTTCTTTCTCCTAAGCTCGTCTGCTACCTCTTTCAGCAGCTTATTCTTCAGTTCTGCGTACTTCTCCTTAGGCAGCTCGGTGTTGCCTATGGAGTGCCTCCTGGCGCGCTGATTGAAGCAGAAAATTACATCATTGCAGTTAACGCAGTTGTAGGAAAAATAGGCATCGCTGGTTTTTACCACAAGGCCGGATTCAAAACAGCGGCTGCAGCTGGATATCTCGCTTACGTTTATGCAGAAACTGGCGTCTTCGCCCCAGGAGCAGCCAAAGTCGAACTTCGAGTTTTTCACAAGCATTTGGGAGTAGGCAATGTTCTCGCAGTTTATGATGTCCTGGGATCGGTAGACATGGACTGATTCTACTACGTTCTCACTTTCCACGATGTCGTTTGTCAGGCCGCCAAGCTTGTTGCCTGCATAGCAGAATCTTTCCTGTACTGCATTAATCAGCAGGTCTATGTCCTTCATGTCCGTGGGCTTAAGCGGTTCAGTCAGCATGGCCTCTGCTTCATCAAAAGATGCGATTTTCGAGCCTTTGCAGTAGGGCTCGGAGTAATAAACCGGCTTCCAGCTTACTGCAGATTTGCTTTCTTTGACCGGGTCAACGTAGCGGCTGAGGAAGCCGCGAAAATCATCCAAGTTGCCCACTTCTTCCTTTAGCACTATCCGGCAAACTGAGTTGAAATTCTTGTTCCAGTCCATGGTTGAGCCCTGCTACGTTGTACCTGCCAAGCCTTTTATTTTTTCCCTTCCATTTTCATTCATGATTCTTCCTAAACAGCATCTGTCAAAGCATGTGAAAGACCTGATTGCCGATTCCCAGTTCCAGCCTGCAGGCGTTGACATTACGCTCAAGGAAGCGCACGAGTTCACGGCAGCAGGCAAGATTGATTTTGACAACAAGGAAAGGAAAATAAGCAGCACGAGGGTGCTGCATTTTGAGAATGATGAAATACTGCTTAAGCCAGGCCCGTATAAGGTCATATTCAACGAATACGTGAAGATACCGGATGATGCGGCGGCCATGTGCCTGCCGCGCTCATCCCTGCTGCGCTGCGGCGTTGCCTTGCACTGCGCACTGTGGGACCCGGGCTATGAAGGCAGAAGCGAAGCCCTGCTGGTTGTTTACAATCCGCACGGAATAATACTGAAGAAGAATGCAAAAATCGGGCAGCTGGTATTCATCAAACTGCTGGAGAAAGCAAATAGCAGCTATGAAGGCGTATACAAGGGAGAAAACAAAAGCTAGTAGCCTGCTTCTTCCAGCGATTTTCCCTTTTTCTGCAGTTCTTTCACTATTTTCCCGACTTTTTCATGCGCAGCACGGAACGGCATTCTTTTTTTTGCCAGCTTGTCTGCAAGCAAAGTCGCCCGCCCGTAACCTTTTCTTATGAGCTCCTCTCCTTTTTTCTTGTCCCACTTCAGCTGGGCAATAATAACTGAACTGATGTCGAGGCAGGCAATGATAGTTACAGCTGAATCCATCGCCGCTTTCTTAGTTTCCTGCGTGTCTGCATTATGGCCAGTAGGAGTTCCCTTAAGCACAGTCAGCAGATTGAACAAATTGCCGTACACCTTGCCTGTCCGCCCCCTGACAAGCTCAAGAACATCAGGATTCATCTTGTTAGGCATAATGCTGCTGCCGGTGCAGTACTCTTCTGGGATTTCAACTAAACCAACATAGCTTAGCCAGATAAGGTCTTCTGAAATTCTGGAAAGCTTCATGGCAATAAGGCTGCAAATAAATGCAAACTCAGCTTCAAGCTCTCCGCGCGAGCTGATAGTCTCCAGCTCGCTCTCCTCAACGCCGTCAAAACCCAGCAGCTTGGCAGTATATTTTCTATCAATATTCCAGGTTGTTCCTGCAATGGCGCAGGCTCCCAGCGGATTTTTATTGACGCGGCCATGCAGCTGCTTCAGGCGTTGGATGTCCTTTTCAAATGAGACCGCGTAAGCATCGCCCCACAGTTTGTTGCTTATGGGCTGAGCTACGCGCGTGTGCGTATGCCCTGGGATTGCGACGATACTCTTTCCCTGTTTTTTCAGGGCGGTTTGCATCTTTTTCAGCTGCAGCACGATTTCCTGAATTTCATCGCGCAGGTAAAGGCGCATATCAAGATTGACTTGATCGTTTCTTGAGCGTGCAGTGTGCATTTTCTTTCCGTGCGGCGTTTTCTTGCTTACTGCCACTTCCACATTCATGTGAACATCCTCAAGCGCAGGATTCAGTTTGAACTTGCCTGTTTCCCATTCGCCAAGAAGCTGCTCCAGCGCCTTGATTATCTCATCTGCTTCCTTTGCTTTCAGCAGCTTCTGCTTTTTCAGCATTTTCACATGGGCCATGCTGCCGATTATGTCGTATTTCACCAGCTTTTCATCCACTACGATATTGTCCGAGCTGTTGAACTCCAATAGCTTTTTTTTCGGCTCCTTGGAAAAAACTCCTCCCCATAGCATGCTATCCACCGTTCTTCTTTCTGTGAGTTATTGCATTGTGCGCCATCAGACGAATGGCATTAATCTTTATGAACCCTTTGGAATCCTCCTGATTGAATCCTCCGTCTATGTGCATACTTGAAAGCTGGTGGTCATAGAGCGAGCTGTGCGATTCGCGGCCCTTGATGGTGATGTTCCCCTTGTAAAGGGAAAGATGGACAACGCCGTCTATCAGCTCCTGGCTTTTATTGACAGCAGCCATCAGGAAATCCATTTCCGGGCTGAACCAGAAGCCGTTGTAGATGAGCTCTGCGAATTTCGGCGCCAGCATGTCTCTCAGGCGCATGACTTCCTTGTCCATTGAGATAGCTTCTATGTCCATGTGCGCTGCACGAAGTACGGTGGCGGCTGGCGTTTCATAGACGCCGCGCGATTTTATGCCTACGAATCTGTTTTCCACAATGTCGATTCTGCCCACTGCATTCAGGCTTGCAACCTGGTTAAGATACTGGAAAAGTTCAAGCGGATCTGTTTTCACAGTTCCGTCATCCTTGTTGACCACTTTTATGGCAACGCCATCCTTGAAATGAATCTCCAGATTCGTCTCCTTGTCAGGCGCATCCTGCGGAGATTTTGTCCATTCAAACATCTCTGCATTCGGAGTAACCAACGGATCCTCCAGCACGCCTGCCTCATAGCTTATATGCATGAGATTCGCGTCAGTACTGTAGGGCTTATCGTGACTTGCCTTTACCGGAATGTTATGCGCAATTGCATAGTTTATCAGGTCGGTTCTTCCCTTGAACTTTGCTAGGAACGCAGGATCTTTCCACGGTGCAATTACCTTTATCTTCGGGTTGAGTGCATAGTAAGTCAGCTCGAATCTGACTTGGTCATTTCCCTTGCCAGTTGCCCCGTGCGAAACATATTCTGCGCCTTCTTTGTATGCGATTTCTATCTGCTTCTTTGCAATAAGCGGTCTTGCAAGCGCAGTACCAAGAAGGTATCTGCCTTCATAGATGGCATTTGCCTTTAACGCAGGGAAGATGAAGTCAGTTACAAACTCCTTTTTCAGGTCTTCAATATAAACTTTTGAAGCGCCGGTAGCCAAGGCTTTCTGCTTGGCTGCTTCCACGTCCTCATTCTGCCCCACGTCTGCGATGTACGCAATTACTTCATAGTCCTGCTCAACAAGCCATTTGAGTATGCACGAAGTATCCAAACCGCCAGAATAGGCCAATACGACTTTTCCCTTGTTTTCTTTTTCCATCCTAATCCACCTCGTTAAATTCCTGGATAGATTAGTATTAGGCCCCTGAATAGCTATTTAAACATTCCGCGTCAAATAGCACAATATGGAACATATTTGTTCCAAATGAAACAGGTGAAAAAATGAAGGAGAATGTGAGCGAGTTAGTATGGCTGTATGTCAAGAGAAGGCCGTATCTCAGGGAAGTGCTACGCACGCAAGTTGTTAATTACAGTGCGTTGGCACGCAAATTGGCATTGGAAATATTCGGCAGAAAGAGAAATGAAACTGCGGTAAAGGCAGCACTCATACGCACCGCAGCAAGATTAAGCAAAATAGACAGCTCGCTAGAAGAAAAAGTAATGTATGTCCTCAGAAGCAGCTCGCTGACCATCACCAGCAAGGTTGCAGTTGTTGTTTCAAGAGCGCAACTGGAGAAAACAACGCCGCTTTCATTTGCAAAAAGCAGGGATTACATCACCTATATCATTCCTGAAGCCAATCTGAAGGAAATAAAAAAAGCAAAAGCGGTTTTGAAAACTGAAAGCACCCTGAACCTTATAACAGTGCACAGCAAGGAGGAAATAGAAGAAACACCTGGTGTTATCGCAATGATTCTTGATTCATTGTCAGCAGAAGGCGTCAACGTCGTTGAATTCATCTCCTGTTATACAGACACGCTGCTAGTCGTAAAGGAATCAGATACGGCAAAAGCATATGAAGTGCTTTCCGCACTGACGCGCTGAGGGTAGCAGTTATTTTTGCCGCACCAGTTCGTTAAAGATGAGAATCAGGCCAAGCAGCACCAGCAACGTTGCAAGCAGCTGCCTATGCTTTTTCTCATCGATTTTAGTTGCCATTCGTGCGCCGACATTCGCACCGATTATGCAGCCGACTACCAGCACTGCAACAACTGCCAAGTCGATATTGCCCATAAAATAATGCGTTAGCGCTCCAGGTATCGCATAAATCGCAATCATGGCAAGCGAAGTGGGAACTGCTTTCTTAAGAGGTATACGCCGTACTTTCATCAGCAGCGGTACGAGCAACGCGCCTCCGCCTATGCCAAGAAAGCCTGAGATGAAACCTGCAACTCCGCCTACGGCACCAGTCAACGCCAGCTTTTTTTCCGTGCTTGCAATGTCAACCGGTTCTTCATCTCCTTTCTCCTGTGAAATGACCACTGCCATTACGAGCAGAAAGCCTCCGACCAGCAGCATTAGTATTTCTCCTGAAAAATATTGCGTCAGCAGCGCACCAGCCACTGAAAAGACAATGCCAACCAGGCCGCCTACTGCCACTGTCTTGTATTTGATAAGCTTGTGCTTGGCATAGTGAACAGAACCTGAAAGGGCAGTAGGAATGGTAATCGGCAATGCGGTTGCAATTGCTTCAGCACCTGAAAATCCAAGCAAAATCCGCATCAGCGGGATTGCTACTACTGCGCCGCCGATTCCGAACATTCCGCCTAGAAATCCGACGACAAGGCCGATGATTAGAATAGCTGCTGCGGTAAGCAATTCCATGAATTTAGTTATGGCTGTAGTATTATAAATTAGTCTTCTGGCTTAGCTCAGGGCAGCCATTTTTTCTTTTCGATTTTGTCTTTTATGTATTCGCCGACGAATGTGAGCCTCTCGCCCTGCAGCGCATCCTGCTCAATCTTCTGCTTGCTCTTGAGAACCATCTTCAGTTCCTTGACCCATTCCTTGTGCCGGTTAATCCATGGGTATTCAAGCATTTCTTCGGCACGCTTGATGTCCACTTCCTTTGTCTTTATCGTCAGCTTCTGCAGGAATTCGAACTCCTGGATGTCGCTCATGGTCACGCCGATGAATTTTGCCTCAGGCACTGCGAAATTGCGGCCCAAATAGGCAAGATTCATTGAGCCGGTTTTAATCGTCCAGTAGATATACCATCCCCAGGCATCGCAGTCCATTAATGCATAGACAGGCAGCTTCTTGTCAGCAAGCTTGCGCAATAAGCGCCTAGTGCCACGCGTAGACTGGCCCTTGGGAGTTATGACGATGCAGTTTTCCTTTTTCCAGAATTTATCCTCGTTCAAACGCTGCCAAAGCGCATCCTTCTCAACAACAAGCACATAATCTGCATCCACTTTCTCTATCTCCATGTCATTGTCAACATCGCTTGGAATGCTCCAGCCGCTTCTGCCCTGCTTTGCACAGTCAATTGTGGTTTCTTCTCCGCCGAACTTGTCTTTTATAACTAAGTCTCCGGCTACGAAACCCTTGCGGTCTGTTGTCAGATTCAAATCTTCGCGCTTAACGCCCAGTGCCACTTCCAGGTCTTCTATGAGCGCGTTTGACTCGCTCTGCTCTGCAAACAAATCTTCGTCGATGTCTTCGCCAAGGGAAAACTTCAGCTGGTAAAATAAACCTCTAATGGAAGTGTGCAGCCCTTCTTTGATGAATCTTTTTGTCTTGGCAGCTATGGCAACAGTCTGCATGAATGTTTTTGCCTGGGACATGCTGAGGAATGTGCGCGTCTCTTTCTTATCGCCTATGCGCAGGCAGCCAATGCCTTCATCATAAATGGTATTCGCCTTGGTCCTAAGCGGAGTTTCGAAAGTCGGACTTTCGCCTGCTTCTATTTCGCCTACAATCCGCTTGCCAAGCTTTTCCAGCTTTTCTGTTGCCGTATTATTCATCAGCATCACCCTCTGACTCTTCTGCCTTTTCAGCTGCAGGCGGAGGCGCTTCTTCAATTTCGCGCGAATACTTGCTTTCAATGATTTCAATCAGTTTTTTCTCAAGCTTTTCCTTTTTCTCGCCTGTCAGCAATGAAATATCAGAGGACAGCTGCGAAACATAGCGCAGCACCAGCTTTTTCTTGGTAGCCATTTCTACGCCCTTGCGCTTGCCGGAAATATAGCGCTGCATGCCGCGCGCTGCTTCCATCACTGCGAATTTTATCTCGTCTGCGATGTCGTCTTCTGTTGCAATCGCCAGCTTGCCTGCGCTTGTGTAGGGCACGTAAACGCTGACGAAGTTAACAAGCACCACAATCGGCTCGTCCTCAAAGTCTTTCAGATTGTAGCGCGCCCATTCAACGTTTTTCACAGTCTCAGTTATCACGCAGCCGGAGGTATCGAAAAGCATGGGAACGCGGTTGGCAAATCTCATTATTTCTCCTTTTTTGTCTGCTGCTGAGATTCCTCCGCCGTAGGCAAGTGCCGCTTCCACCATGAATGGAATACCGCCGCGGTAGACCTTTGGGCTGCGTTCTGTTACGACTAAATACTCGGGGCTGAAGATGTTCTTGAATGAAATCTCAATCTGGTCCTTGCCGATGGGCACCAGCGCGTCCATGGATGGTGAAATCCACTTTACCTGCTTAAACGAATTTACTATTTTCTCTGCCTCAGGCCAGGTAAGCTGCGCCGGATTCTTGTCAAAATTAACGTCCGGCACTAAAGCGCGCAGTTCGGCGACTTTGTTTGCGCTTACGCGGGAAAACACTTCCTGCAGCAAAGATGAAACGCGCCTATGCTCTTTTGCATATCTTTGGCAGAATTCAAGCAAATCATGCGGCCCGATGCCAAGCGGATGCGGCTTTATCTCAAATGGCCGCGGCGGATTCTTATCAACAGAACGCGGGAAAACTGAACTTGTGCCGTCCGGCTCTTTCAGTGTTATCATGGCATGCGGATTGGCTAATGCAGTCCTTCTCAAATATTCAAACGGGCCTTTGTTGCTTTTTTCGTATTTCAATTCCTTGTATTCTGAAATAACAGTCAGCCCGTGCTCCTGCGTCGGCTGCTCACTAAGCTTCTTGACAATCGGCTCGTTTTTCTTCAAATCAATAGTGATTTCATATTCTTTTTGCACGCCGTCAGAACAGGATATTGCCCTGGCAGGCTTGCCAGTTGTAAGATAGGAAAACATTACGCAGCCGCTGGCGCCAATGCCCTGTTGCCCGCGCTGCTGAATGTAACGATGGAACTTAGTGCCTGCAAGCATCTTGCCCAGTGCTTTTCCAATGTACTTTTCCGGAATACCAGGCCCATTATCCTTTGAAGTGACTATGAAATGATCCTCGCCAAGCTGCTGGATTTCCACACCCAGTTCAGGCAGGATTCCTGCCTCTTCGCAGGCATCCAGGCTGTTCGTGATAAATTCATGTATTATAATAGTAAATGAACGCGTCGGCCCGCTAAAGCCAAGCATCTGCCTGTTCTTTTTGAAGAATTCTGCAACTGAGTGCTCCTTGAAGTCTTTGAACAAATCTGCCATCTGGTCACCTGAAGCCGTTTTTCGTTTAAGGTTTTTAAACTTAAGCCGATTTCCCCGCCACTTGAAACGTTTTCCGAGTGCAGCATTTTTAAGCGCTTATGAGCAATGCTATCTGTTGATCTTATGCTTCAGAAGAATTACGATAGGGAAATAGAAAAAAAGTGGCAGGCAAAGTGGGTCGAGGACGGAACCTACAACTTTGACGAGCAGGACAGCGTCAGGCCGCTCTACTCTATTGACACGCCGCCGCCGTTCACCAGCGGTGAACTGCACATGGGCCACGTGCTTTCCTACAGCTTCATCGACTTCGCAGCGCGCTACAAGCGCATGAAAGGCTTCAACGTTTACTACCCGCAGGGCTGGGATACGCAGGGATTCCCGACTGAAGTGAAGGTGGAAAAGAAATTCGGAAGATTGCCGCCTGCCCAGTTCAGGGAAAAGTGCGTTGAATGGACGGGGGAATTCATCGCCCGCATGAAACAGCAGATGAATGAAATGGGCTTCAGCCCTGACTGGCGCTACGAATACCGGACCATGGAGCCGGACTATCACAGGAAAGTGCAGCTCTCGCTTGTGCAGATGTACAATGACAAGCTGGTTTACCGGGCAAAGTATCCGGTATTCTGGTGCCCCAAGTGCGTATCGGCCATTGCCAAGGCAGAACTGGACGACGTGGAGAAAAACGGCCAGTTCAATTTCATAAAGTTCACAGGCCCGACGGGCGAAGATTTAATCATAGCAACAACGCGGCCAGAGCTGCTGCATGCCTGCGTTGCAGTGGTATTTAATCCAACAGACGAACGCTACCAACAGCTAGACGGCGCAAAGATAATCACGCCGCTTGGAAAAACCGTACTGGGCATAGCAGACAAAGACGTTGACAAGGATTTTGGCACCGGCCTGGTAATGCTCTGCACCTTCGGCGATAAGATGGATGTCGTATGGCTGCACCGCTACAAGCTGCCGCTGATTGAAGCAATGGACAAATACGGCAAGCTAATCAACGCAGGCGAGTTCAACGGCCTGAAGGCAGAGGAAGCGAAGAAAAAGATAATGGAAAAGCTTGAGGGGGAAGGCAAAGTTGTCAAGAAAGAGCAGCTCAAGCAGACGGTTAAGGTTCATGACAGGTGCGGCACCGCTGTTGAGCTATTAGCATCGTTCCAGTGGTTCGCAGACATCAGGACTACTGGCAAGCACATCAAGGAAATGGCGCATAAGGTGAAATGGATTCCTGATTTTGCCATAAGCTATCTTATTGACTGGGTAGAAGGGGCCGAATGGGATTGGGTTATCAGCAGGCAGCGCGTGTTCGGTACGCCGTTGCCATTCTACAACTGCGAAAAGTGCCATGCAACTGAAGCTGCGACAGAATTGCCGTTCTACGCAGAAAAGGCTGCTGCAAAGAAATGCAAATGCGGAGGGCAGCTGCTTCCGGAAACAAGCGTGTGCGACTGCTGGGTGGATTCAAGCATAACGCCGCTTATCATCAGCGGCTGGCCAGACGATGAAAAACGATTCGCACGGCTCTATCCAAATAGTCTCAGGCCGCAGGGTGTAGAAATCGTACGAACTTGGGCGTTTTATACAATCTATAGAAGCGGCGTTGCGCTCACCGGCACTGCGCCGTGGAAAGAAATAATCCTAAACGGCAACGTGCTGGCAACAGACGGCAAGAAAATGTCCAAGAGCCTGGGCAATGTAATTTCTCCTGCAGAGCTGCTGCAGAACTATCCGACAGATGCCATCCGCCAGTGGGCAGCCATGAGCGGAGCAATGGCAAAAGACAGGCCGTTCAGCTACGAAGATTTGAAATTCTCCAAATCATTCCTCACGAAAGTATGGAATGCGGCAAAATTCACAGAGCTGAATATGAAAGACTACAAGCGCGATGCTGCGGATATCAACAAGACAACTATAATTGACAGGTGGATGCTGCAGAAAATGAATTCGCTACTGCAGGAATACGGCGACAGCATGGAAAAATACGACTACCAGAAAGCAATCTACAGGTTCCATGATGTTTTCTGGCATGACTTCTGCGACCATTATCTTGAATATATCAAACATAGGATTTACGGAACAGACGAAGACAAAAAGCGCGGCGCACTATTTACCGTAACTACAATGCTGGAGAATAGCATACTGCTGCTGGCGCCGATTGCGCCGCACATGGCAGAAGAGATATACGGCGAACTGTTTGCCAAATCCAGCATTCACAAGGCAAGATGGCCATCGGCAGTTCATGCAGACGGAGACGTCAGCGGAGTGGAGCTGCTTAAGGAAGTGATAACGAAAATCCGCCAGCACAAGGCCGCTGCACGCGTCGCGCAGAATGCGGAAATAGAAAAGGCGATTATCACTGCACCCGAGCTGCTGAGCGAAGAGCTGCTTTCAGAAATAAGGATGATAACGAAAATAAAGGAAATAGAAATGAAAAAGGGAAACGAGCTGCACGTTTCGCTTATCTGATTTGTAGCTAATCAGACGGGATTACTTTTGCCACTATGCGGCCGCTGATCAGATGGTCTTCGCCGCAGATGGCATTGCCGTTGGCGTCATTGCCAAACTCAGGAGCACACGATTTATACGTAACGTTCATGGAGAATGACTTGAGGTCATTGTCGCCTAATTTCTTGCTAAGTGTTGCCGTGTAGTTTGCCTTCAGTCCGCTTTCCACAAATTTGTTTGGAACAAAGTCGGCGAAAGCAGCAGAGCCGTCGCTCATCGTAACTGCAACTGAAGAGATTTCCACTTTATACGGGAAACTGTTAAGTATGTCAAGAGAAATTTTCGTCTCAGCGCCTGCGTTGTACACCACTGCGCGGCACGGCATGTTGGTGCCGAGCTCGCATTTTTCCGATATGAAAAAGTCCGGCTTGAAGACGCCGCTGAAGAAGATGACGCTCAGCACCAGCGTGAGCACGAGAATCGCCCAGCCATAAGTAGTAATGTATTCGATTGTTGATTGGCCTTTCATGATTTTGATTAAAACCTATATAATTAAATTGGTTGCGGAAGAAAACGAGCCAGGGATACTATGGACAGGGTAAAAACAGGCATCGCAGGTTTGGATCAAATGCTTAATGGCGGCATACCGAAACGAAGGCACGTCGCGCTATACGGCGGCCCGGGCTGCGGCAAGACTTCAGTCTGCTTCGAGTACCTTTACCGGGGAGCGGAAGAAGGCGAGGCAGGCGTTTACATAACGCTTGAAGAGACGGCAGACGACATCGTGGAGAACATGCGGAATACATTTCCGATGATGAAGAACACTGATAAGTTCATCAAAGACAAAACGCTGGAAATCGTCAAACCGGAAAAATTCGAGATGGAAGAGATTGCGAACATTCTCGAGGACCGCATCACCAACAATGACATCAAGCGCGCAGTCATAGATTCGGCAACTATGATCCGCATGTCCTTTGGCACGGAGATAGAATACCGACAGACGCTGTTTGAATTCCTTTCCCTGCTGCGCAACCTGGACTGCACCACCATGACGACCGTGGAAGCGACAACTGCCATGAAATCGGAAATGCGCTTTGACATAGAGCACTTTGTCATGGACGGCATCATCAATCTGTATAATCTGGATAAGGAAGACCGGAGGATAAGAGCATTAGAAATCTTCAAGATGAGGGGCACGGACCATTCCCGCGAGCTGGTGCCGTTCAAGGTAACACCCTCCGGCATAAAGGTTTACGTCGGCGAAAAGGTCTTCTGAGAAAACCGCAAGAATTTAAAAGCTAATATGGTTAATATGAATGAAAAGTATTACGATAGAAGGTGACCAAATGGGATTATTCGATAAGATTTTCGGGAAAGAAAAATCCGAAGGACCGAACCTTGAGGAGCTAATGGACAATGAAGGAGACGTAGTGAACCCGCCGGCAGATTTCTATGTTAAAAGAATAGACCTGCGCAACGAAGGCGATGGCGACCTGGTGATAAAGGAACTGGGAGAGAAAAACATAATCATTTTGAACGTTCTTCCGCTGTCCAAGCAGCCGAACAGACTGAAGGCGATAATTGCCAAGTTGAAGAACCACAGCCTTAAAGTCAACGGCGACATCGCACTGCTGACCAGGGAAATGATAATGATTACCCCGGCAAACGTGAAGATTGTCAAATCAAAGAAAAAGCCGCAGAACACGGGAACTCCAGTGTAATTTCTGCTGTTTTTTTATTTTATTATTTTTTATATTTTAATTCGCTAATTCTAGACGGGATTCTTTAATCAGGATTGTTATTGGCCAGGATTAATTTTCAACTTCTATTTCCGCTGCGGTTTCATCCTTATCGCCGCTTTCTGCACCGCTGACTTCTGCCTTATCCTTCGCATCCAGCAGGCAGATGAGAATCTCCCCGAAAAGCTTTTCCTGGTGGATAGCTATGGCTCGGTCCTGCGACAGGTGCAGCACCGAAAGCAGCGCGTAGATTATCTCCAGGTTGCCCTTCTCGCGCAGTATGCTGGTGAATGTGGCAAAACCGGTTTCGTCTATATTAACGCGGATGCGCTCCAGCATTTCCGTCTTGACTTTTTCGATGTCCTGGCCCGGAAGATTCAGATCAACGAATTCGGTTACTGAGCCCTTGGGCATGCGCCTTATCTCGTTGGATTCGTACTTTAGCACGCGCTCCATCTCGCCCATAAGCTCTTCGATGGTTATCTGGCGCTTCGGCGGGATTCTTGCAACGAGCGAAAGATGCGGAATTTCAGAAACGTCCAGCGCAGAATCAGCTTCCAGCGGTAATTCAGTAACTGGCGGCGCAGTGAAGTATTTCAAGTAGTCGCTTTTGTATTTCAGCAAAATGGCCGCTGCCAGGATGACATTCGCATGCGTGGCCAAATCCAGCTTTTGCATCTCGCGCACGTGCGCCATGAATTCATCTGCCAGCTTTACGATGTCCACATCCCAGGGATCTATCTTATCCTGGTCAATCAATTCAAGAAGAATCTGCTTCCACGTCGGCTTAACTACCATTCGCTCTAGGTAGGACATATCCGCGGGTGCCATATTTATTTAATAATCTAACTTCTTTATATACTTTGTGATAAGTATTTTGGAGGCGATGAGATGGAGATGAAAGAAGCGCTTATTTTGGATGGCAGCGAGCCGCTCTCAAGGGCGATTGGCGGCGTACTGGAAAACAACACGGCGGTAATCATCGCCAAGAACGGAAAGTACTTTGGCATAATAGACGACAGGAACCTGAACATGTCAGGCGACAGCCCCACAAAAACAAAATGCGAAACCGTGGCGATAAAACCGCCGGTGATTTCTCCGGAAAGCACGCTGTGGGAAAGAACCGAAGCATTCCTTTCGGGCCGCTTCAAAGCTTTGCCAGTAGTGGATGCAAAGCAAAAGCCGCTGGGCATAATAACCCGCGTCGAGGTGCTCAAAGAGCTGAAGGAGCTGGGCGCCATACCGAATATTTCCGTTAAGACGTTGATGAACTCTCCCGTATTCACCATTGATGAGAAGGCAACGGTATCAGATGCCAAGAAGATAATGAAGGAAGAGGATGCAAAACGGCTCATAGTAACGAGAAATGGCAGGCCAGTGGGCATCTTCTCCACGCTGGATATAGCAGTATTCGCACTCAAGCCAGTTCAGAGCAGATGGAGGGAACGCGGCGTTGTCGATTCACGCACAGCAAGGGAAGGCGACACTATTTCCAGGTTCTTCAGGCCAGACATGCTTACCATCGAGGAGCATAACACGGTGAAAGAAGCGACGGACTACATGATAAAGCGGGAAGTCTCCTACCTGGTGGTGCTTAAGGACTCGAAGCCAGTAGGCATCCTCTCCGCCCTGGACATATTCAAATGGCTGAAGGACAAGCTGACTGAAGAGCTGCCTGTTGAAATAAGCGGCCTGGGCGTGGAAACGCGCGGCCAGTACGGCCAGATAAAGGATGAGATGACCAAGGCAGTGTCAAAATTCGTCAAAAAATTCGGCATAACCGGCATGACGGTGCATGTCAAGGAAACCAAATCGTTCTTCAGCGTCAAGGCGCATGTCATTGCCCGCGAGATGTTCGTCGTCTCCGCAGAAGGCTCAACACTCGAAGAGACGGTGAGCATGGTGGCAGCCGAACTGAAAAAGGTTTTCGGCAGGAGAAAAGGCATTGAGGAAAGCAGGAAAATAAGGGTAAAGAGGCGATTGGGATGAAGGGGCAGGTAAGCACTGAACTGCTTGTCATAGTCGGCGTAGTGCTTGTCATTTTCATACCGCTACTGGTAATGGTATACACCAAGGCAGGGGAAGCGCAGAGCGAGATGAGCGCCTACCAGGCCCAGCTGGTTGCATTCCGGCTGGCCTACCTAGCTAATTCGGTGGGCAGCCTGGGCAGCGGAACAGTCGTATATACAGACGTCTACATCCCGCGCAATACGGTCTGGCTAAGGGCAAAGAACGTGGGCGCAGGCGCTGAGATACAGCTGCGCGCTGCCACAGACCAGGGACCAAAGGATTTTGTTGAAGTAGTCAAATTCCCGTTTGAAGGCGGCGATTCGGCAACAGGCAAAGACCTTATCACCACTGCAGGTGCCTACGGCTGGAAAAGAATAAAGATGACCAGCGTTAACATCGGTGGCCAGGCAACAATAACTATCGAGTAGCTAGCGGTAAACGTAGATATCAAACGTAGCAGGCACCGGGCCAGCATCAGTGACTACTGTGCCTACGCGTCTAATTTTCACTACTTCCGTATTGGACGCCGGCTCATCTCCGATTATGACCTCACTGGGTGTTGGTCCGATGTAGTTGACTTTTATCGTGACGTTGTAGGCAGAAGTGAGGCGCTGCTTAAGCCAACTTGCAGGCTGCGTATCCATACAATCGATAACCGACTGATTAATGCGCTTATCTTCCCAGGAATTGGCAAAACCGACTGTCTGCATGAGATTGCAGCCTACGCCCTGCGGAAAGCTTGGCGAGAACAGAAGCGAGGAGATGCGCATGGCTTCTTTCGTGGTGTCTCCGGACTGGAACTCCAGGAAAGTCTTTACCGAATGCCAGTAGCCCAGCATCATCATCACGGCCATCATGAAGATGACTGAAGCGATTATCGCATCAAAACTAAAATACTGCCCTTTTTTTGTTGCCATAAAAATCAATTCTCCTGGGAAATTATAAGCATATTATTGCCTTGATCATCAGTAGTGTGGTTAAGCACCAGCACGTTCTTGCACTGCTTGGACGTATCCAGCGACCACACGCCGTTATCATTGTCCAGACATGTGCCGCCAGACACGTACTGTTGTCTGTAATTTGGCGTTGCATAAAAATAACTATAGTTGCCATATTCGTTTGTCCACTCCATGAACGTGCCATTTGCAACGAATACGATCTTGTAGGGATAGCCGTAAACCGTAGTTGGATAATAATAGCGGTAGGTAAAACCCGGCCCGCCGCGCACTGCCAGGGCAATCGCATCTGCAAAACCATTGCCAATCTCTTTTGCAACGCGGTTCTTCTGCACCGGAATTTCCGTATTCTGCAGATAATTAATCATGATGAATGCTCCTACGGCTACGAACATGAAAACAGTTATGTACAGGAAAAACTCAGTTGCCGCCTGGCCTTTCTTCATCCGCTCACCGCTCCCACTATGGGCTGCACCTGCACCTTGTAGTTCTTGTTGGTGACGTTTATGAGCTGCAAGCCAGACTGGTTGATGGTAATGATAGACTCGGTTCCCTCTATCTGGGCAAACGTAGGCGCCGTACCGGCGTACTCGCCCTTGCTTGTCCTTATGACAACTGATATTTCACCCAGCTGACTGATGGTTATGAACTGCGTAGACGGAGGCGTGTTAAGCAGGATGACCCGCGATGCCCCAGGCCCCTGGCCGTAAACTGAATTAATAGTCTCTGCAAGTGTTCTGGCAGCAGCATCTGCCTGCGCCAGCGTGGTGTCTTCATAGCCAAGCTGATTAATGGAAAATAAAAGGAATATTACCGGAATGGTAAATGCTAAAACAACGCCGATGGTTATCAGGAATTCAGCTGAAGATTGCCCTTTCATTGGTCACACCTCGCCCCAGTTTCGCAGCTAATTGGCTGCACATTATAATCAATTGTTGCATTATCGCCAAGTCCAAACAAACCGGTTTCCGGATTGTTGCTGCACGCCAGCTGGCTCTTGCAGCCAGGCGTTCCTCTTATGAGCTGCTGCGGCTGCGTATACCGCAGTTTCGTGAACATGTCCCGGTCAAGAGCGCTAAATTGCGTCAGATCCATTGAATTCTTGGAGATGGAGACGTACTGGCCTATGAGGAATGTTTCTATGCCGTAGTCTGTGCTGTTGCGCACGTAGGCATCTGCAAAGAATCGCTGCAAATAGGACGGCGCTTTCTCACTGTGCGTGTAATAGCCGCACAGCGTGTAGTCGCGCAGATTTTCAATGTCGTAAACGCCCGTATCGGTCGTGTCCTTCTTTCTCTTCCAATCAATTGCCACTTCGCTAGGCGAATAACGGGCAACGAAAAGCACACAGTTGCTGCTGTCGTTTGTCAAAAGGTTCTTGCATTCGCCGGTCTGAGCAGTCGTGAATCCAGGCACCACCACAAACGGTGTTGAAGTGAGAGTGTCCAGCGTTATGCTTGTATCAGTGCAGTCAACGCCGCTATACTCAATTGCGTTGAAGGTATTAGCTTCGCCGTAAACCTTGCCGCCGCTTTTAGGCGCACAGGGCGCGCCCGGTGTAGGTGAGGACGTAACTATGTACGCGCCGAACGCAGTGTAGTTAGCTGTGGTGATGATATTATCGTACGTGCCCAAGAGTATGTAGAATGGCTTTTCTTCGTCTGCTATGTCTGCTGCCTGCGATTTCGTTACTACATAGCCGTAGAACCAGCCCTGGCCTGCCTGCACATTGTCTGCAGTCTGATTAGGCGATATATCTGAAGGCGACTGATAGGCATCATTGAAAAAGAATCTTCTGTAAACCGGAGTTGCGCCCATTTTTGTACTGCCTCTTAATATCGCCTGGTCGTAGAATCCGGTTATGTTAACCACGCCGTTTATGTTGTACTGGCGGGTAAGCGAAGTGACGCCTGCCGTATCAGCCATGGACAGCTTGAGCTTGAATGTATAATTTACCGTATCTATGGCAGTCTGCTCGGTGTTGAAATCCCACACACGGTATTCGGTTATGTAAACGCCCACGCCGGAAAGCGATTCGTTCAAACCTTGCACCCAGCCGGTGAGCGATGATTTGTTGCTTTCAGCAGGCGCCGTACCACTATCGAAATTCTCAGCAGCCGGAGCGCCGGTCATAAGATATTCGTAGATTGACTTGTTAACGTAATAAAATTCATTTACCAGATCAGATTTAACCGGATTATCCACCGAATACATGCCGAGCTTGAAAAACGCGCTTTGCAATATCTGGTCGGAAATCTGGGAAACCTTTTGCGGAGTTAATTGGCCTACAGCCAGTTCAACGTTGGACTCCTTGTAAATCTCAGCGTAGCTGCGTTCTGAGGATTCCAGCCCTTTTACCCACACGCCGATTGACATGAGGATGTAAGTGAGTATGAGGAAAATGGAAAGCACGAATAAAAATCCTTTCTTGTCGTTTTTCATCATAATCACCTATATGAAAATCCTCAGCCTTACGAGCTTGGATTCAGTCTCAGGCGGCTGCACCAGCTGAGTTGCGTCCAGGTCCAGGCCGCCGCAGGTTATCAGCCTGCCGTCCTGGCCGGCGCCGCCATCGCAGGTATTGTAAAGGTACGGATTGGTAGTTCGCTTTTCCTTCTGTTTGTCGTCCTCAAAGACGAAATTAACCATTTCAGTTGCCACTTCCAGTTTCTTGGACACAGTTGCATGTTTATCTTTATTTTCGGGCATCTTCGTGCTTGCGTTTCGCGTATCGTAAAGCACCTGCCAGTCGCCTTCTGCTTTTGTCTCAAGCGCGTAGCCGAACTGATTGGGAATCATTTTGCCGAAGCTTTTATCTATTTCTTCCCGCTGCAGAACAGAAGAGGTTTCTAAAAGAATTTGGTCCATCTGCGAACCCACGCATTGGCCGTAGTCCGTGTCGCAGGATGCCGTAGATGCAGTCAGCAGCGCATCCTTTGACAGGTAGTGCGCCTGCGTGAGCAGGAAGTAGTAGGCCGACGGAACGCTGGAAAAGAAAATCAGCGAGTAGACCGCCACCAGCGCCAGTATGAATGCCACAAATGAATCGAGTGAAAAAACGAATGCCCTCATAAGGAGTGATTTGATGGCTATTGTTTAAAAATATGTCGTCTGCAGCCGCCGGAAGCGGTTTTCCCCTAGGCGGCAAAATGCAAAACAAATGCATTTAAACCCTACGACTTAAATATAGACCTAAAACCACAGAAAAGGTTGAAACTATGGTCAGAAAAATGCGGGAGGCGGTAAAACCGCTTGGAGCTCATACGGCAGTCGGATTCGTGCAGGAGTCGCAGAAATTCAATGAAATCCCTTATCTTAAAGACAATGAAGGCAAGCTGCCTCCATTTATCATTGCAGTGGGCAGCCGCGTACGGGTGATGAAGGCGCCAAGCCTGCTTAATTTGAAAGAGCCTGCTTTCATAGACCAGATAGCAAAGAAACAAATCGGCCCGGATGCCTATGGCCGCGTGTCCGTATTAATAGGCAAGTTCGAACAGGAAGGATTTTCCATACCGCTTTGCGTATTCGAGACTCAGATGGGCTGCTCGGGAACGCAGATTAACCTGAAGGAAGCATTGTATTTTGCAAATGAAACAGGTTACCTACTCGACAATCGTGCAGTAAAGAGCAACGGCATATATGTAATCCGCGCAGGAACCGCTGCAGGCGTCAACAGCAAGAATCCAAGCGAGGCGCAGCTGCAGATAGGAGATATTACAATCGCAACAGAAAGCTACGGCGCAATCGGCGCAGTGCTGCAATCAATCATCGGCCGCATCCACTTCCTGCCAGACATGCGGGAAAGCGTGGAAGAGCTGCTAAGTACGCTCAAAGCTGATAAAATCCTCGGCCTAAGCCATGACAGGACAACGCTCAAGACCTATTCTTCAACGACATTGGTGCTGCAGATGCAGCAGGAAGCAGACAGGATGGGAGTGAGGAATTTTGTAGGTCCGAACTTCTCAAAAGATTCGCTGTATTCAGAGCTTGGCGAAGACGGTTTTGCCGCCTTGCGCGATACCTACGGCATCATAAGCAGCGAAATGGAGCAGCTGGTGGTTGATTCGCTTGCAGGGGAGTTCAGGCGCGCAGGCGTGAATGTGCAAAGCGGTTTGATTTCTGCACTGGTAGGCGCTATTCCTGGAAAATCATTCCCGGAAACGACTGCAGAGAAAGAAGCGGCGGCAAAGGCTGAGGAAAACGCAGTTATAATAGCTGCAAAAGTTCTCTGGAACATTGCGCGCGGCAATAACCCGGAAGAAGCGCTGGTACAGTACTACGCCCACAATACCTAGAGCTGCATTTGCATTTTCTTTATCTCTTCTTCTGTTTCCTTTTTCATTTTAGTTAGCACAGCTCTACTCTTCTCATCCAGCTTCTGCGCGAGCATGGAATCGCAGAACTCAAGAAACTCATGATAGTGCGCCAGCGGATTCTTGCATCTTGTGCCCCAGTCAAATACGGCGCATTTCATTTCCTTGCCAAGGTACTCGCCGTAGGTTGCCAGCGTATATTTCCTGGTCTCATCAGGCATTAGCGAATCCTTTTCCAGGAAACGCAAATCCGTGCCGTCAGGCATAAGATGGAACAGCTGTTCGCAGGCAATGAAATAAAGCTGCGAACCTGGGAACATCTGCTGCATTTTTTTCTCCACTTCCTTCAGCCGCTCTCCGCCTACGGTTGAACCGGCCAATGTAAGAATGATGAGCTTTTCTATTTTGCCATGGCGTTCTTCAACTGCATCAAAAAGGTGCTGCAGGCTTTTCTGCAGCGTTGCGCCAGTTGCTATGGTATCGCCTATCAGCACCGTCGCATTTTTTGGCAATGATTCGAAATTCTCATAGGTCGCATAGGCTGCGAACTGCCCTTCCTTGCCTTCAAGGCGCGAGCGTTTTATGCCTAGAAAGCACTGGGGCAACGCTTCTCCATAAACCTGCTTGAAGCCGTAATTCAGGCTATAAAACAAACCGCCGGAAAGCAGCACCAGTTCGCAGGTGCTGCTAAGCCTGCTGCCTTTCAGCGCAGTTGCTTTCAGTGCGCTCATGAATATTGCGCCCATTTTCTCCATCCGGTCCTGCAGAACCTTGCCTGCAATATGCGGATTGTACAGCACGCTGCGCGAAATGTCTGATGAAAGAATAAAGGTATTGGCAGGCAGCTTTTCCGAAGAAAGCTGATAAAGCGTAAAATCAGGCCCTGGAAGTTTTTTGTTAATTTGCATGTTTTTACCCCCAAACGTTGTAACTAGTTAACATAAATATATAAATAAACTGTATGGAAAATGTTTAAATAACCTATGGCTGATATTATTATGGGGTTATTATGGCAAGGGCATATGACGATTTGGACATTAAAATACTCAGAGAACTGCGCGAAGATTCCAAGCAATCCTACAAGAAGCTGTCGGAGAAGCTCAAAACGCATCCGAACACGCTGATGCAGCGCATCAAGAAGCTGGAAAAGGACGGAGTCATAAAAAAGTACAGCGTTGAAGTGGACTACCGCAAGCTCGGCCTGGAATTCAGGGCCATAGTCATTCTCAGGACAAGGACAGTTAAGGTAACTACTCCGAAGGAATTCGACCATATAACCAGGATGCCGCAGGTTATTGCATTGTACGGCACAGCAGGCCAGTACGACGCCATGGCAATAGTGGAAGTGCACACCATGAAAGAGCTGACAGAAGTCATCGGCCGGATACAGGATACGCCGGGCGTTGTCAGGACATCAACCTACCTGATTCTGTCTACTTACAAGCACTCGTCAGACTACAATCCGTTCAAGCAGTAGCGGCATTGATTTTTATTTCTTTTTCTTTATATTTAACTCATGAAATCGTACGCTCTTGTTCTTTTTGGATTTTTAGCACTGGCACTGGTTTTACCCGGCTGCATTTTGCCAACAGATGACTGCACTACCTACAGTCCGGTTTGCGGTGTTGATAATAAAGAGTACAACAACGCCTGCACGGCAAGGCAAGCCAACGTTGGCGTTGCCTACGAGGGCAAGTGCGTCCAGTGCATTGACTCGGACAAGGGCAAGAACGCCAGCGAATTCGGCCATGTTATGGCAGTTGGCAAGAGATACGACGACTACTGTGCCAATGACAAGCAGCTCATTGAATACTACTGCGAAAACAGCCAGAGCACAGAGCCAAGCCGCGATATGCTTGACTGCCCGGATGTGTCTGTAATAAATGATGCAGCCTGCGTCGATGGAAAATGCACCGCAGCAGTGTGCAGCGATAGTGACGGCGGCAAGGACCTGACTAAACAGGGCGTTGCCACCAAAGGCAGCAGCAGAAGCACAGATAGCTGCAGCGGCAAGAGCGTAGTGGAATACTACTGCGAAAACAACAAGATAAATAATTTCACAACCCAGTGCGCATCAGGCTATGAATGCGTTGACGGAGCATGCGCCCAGCGCTGCACCATCACTGCAGCAAACGGAACCTATAGTATTTACGCTAAAGATACGGCAACCAAAGGCACGGATGCGAAAACCGATGTCTGCAAAGACAGCGCAACCGTAGTTGATTACTACTGCCTGAACAACCAGCTGACAAACCAGACAACGCTTTGCCCGGCGAACTACTACTGCGTAAATGGCGCGTGCGTAAGCAACGCCTGCAGGGACAGCGACCATAGCAATGACCCGTACACCAGCGGAACAGTGCAAAAGGGAACCGTAAGCTACCTGGACTACTGCTCAGACAGCTACACAGTGCACGAATACTATTGCGATAGCGGCAACAACGTGCAAACGAACTTCTATGCCTGCCCAAGCAGCTATATCTGTTCAGATGGCAGGTGCGTACCAAGGAACACCTACTGCTATGATTCGGACAACGGCCAAGACCGCTATGAAAAAGGCCAGGTGGAAAAAGACGGCGGCGTAAACAACGACTACTGCACTGACAGCAACTACGTGCGCGAATATTACTGCGATAACAATGATGTGCGCTATCTGGATTTGCGCTGTGAGAATGGCTATACCTGCAGCGACGGCTACTGCAACCGCGCTTCGGCCTGCAGCGACAGTGATGGCGGCCGCTACCCGTACACCTATGGATATACGATGAAAAATAATAATATACAGTATGATACCTGCTACAGCGCTGGCTCGGTGAGCGAGCGGTTCTGCGACAGTGATTTACAGGTAACAGACGTAATGGGCTGCGCAAGCAACGAAATGTGCAACGGCGGCAAATGCATTTCAAGCAGCTGCGTTGACCCAGATGGCTCAAGCGTTACGACCAAGGCAACGGCAACATTCGGAGGCAACAGCTACACAGACTATTGCAGAGACGGCAGCTGGCTTATGGAATATATGTGCTTCAGTCAGAATAGCGCGCCCACTACGCAAGAATATGATTGCGGCACAGGGCGGCAGTGTTCAGACGGCAAATGCGTTGACACCTGCACTGATAGTGACGGTGGCGATTACCCGAACACAAAGGGCACTGCAACAGCAGGAAGCGGCAACAGCCAGACTGATTCGTGCAACGGCTTGACAACGCTGACCGAGTACTACTGCACAGGCAACGCGAGAACTTCAAAATCCTATACCGCGAACAATGCAAACGAATGCTGGGATGGGCGTCTTGTAGAAGTTGCCTGCGTTGACCCTGATGCAGGTTCAGACGCGAACCTATTTACCAAGACGACTGTAACGCGCGGTCATGATTCACAGACTGACAGGTGCAGTGAGAATTATATTATAGAGTATTACTGCAATGAGAACATGATCAGCTACCAAAGCATTCGCTGCCAGTTCGGTTGCAGTGACGGCGGATGCATTTTGAGGCTGCCTTCTTAAATGCCAAATTAGCTAGGCTGCCTTTTTTGATTTTTTTATTTTTTAATTAGCTTTTACGCGCCGTTCGTAAGCTCTTTGGAAGACGGCCTGTAGTTTTTTTCAGCTATCTTGGCGAATATGGATGCGTTTTTGCGCCTGTGCTCCTCATCCCTGATGGGCTGCATGCCTTCCTGGACAATCGCCAGCCGCCCGTCGCGGGTTCGTTTGATCTCGTCCTCAGTGCGCCACTTATCAGTCTCATCGAACAACAGTCTGAACAAAAGGTAGAGCAGGAAGTCGTCGACATTCGCGTAGTCCACATTCTTTGCTACGGTAAACAGCGACGGGTCCTCGCCCACGACTACGACGCGGCCGCCGTATTTTGTCGCATCATGGCAGGCAGTAAGCACGCGGTTCTTTGCCTCCGGGCCCTTTATGACATCCAATGTCTGGGCGAGCAGGGTGACATCAACGCTTCCATTCACAAGCCCCATTTTTGCTCTTTGTACAGGATCTACAAAATCAACGTTGGTTATGACAGGCGGGTGAAGCATCCTGATCCTGTCTTTGCCATTGAGCGCAGCTATTCTTGATGTTGCGCGTTTGAGCATCTCATCTGAAATATCGTTGACCATAAGGACGAGCTGCATTTCCTCTTTTCTCTGGGCATAGATTTGACGGCCCAGAATCCTGGCCAGGTGCGCAGTCAACTGGCCATCGCCGACTGAAGGATCGAAAAGAACGATTGGCGGGTTTGTCGACCTGGAATGGAACGGGATTCCTAATTTCTTGAACAGCTGTCTGGAATTTCCCACGTTAAGTCTTTTCTGTTCGCTGGCATAGCTAGGAAGAAAATCAGGACCAAGCTTGTCGAATAAAATCTTACCCGTATCCACGTGTACCTGCATAAACTCGTTGAAATTGCGCATGGCCAGGCCGTTGAAAACAACACGTGCCACGAGGGATTTGTCTGCCTGTTTAAAGACTTCAAGAAGCGGTTCGGTTTTATCAAAGGCAAATTTGTTTGCAGTGGCGGCCTCATTCACTAGTCTCAGCAGCCTCTTTTCTCCGCCTGGAAGGTTTAGACTGCGGATTATGTCTGTAGCAAACTTATCTGCAGCAATTCTCCTGCCCTGGCGCATACCCATAATGTGTTTTGTGAGTAAAAACATTTTTAAACCATGCTTATAACATATCGCGACGAACGACGTAGAATAGTGGAAGTATACGGGAGAGGAGCGGTTTTTTAAATTCTTGCTTATGAAACTAGCTTCATGGCTTCTTTTGAACAATTCATGGCAGTAGGCGCCATCTTCAAAAACGTATCAGTGCTATCGCCGCACTACGTGCCAAAGCACCTGCCATTCCGGGACAAGCAGATAAACGAGATAATGACTTTGCTTGCGCCTGCGTTGAAGGGACAGAAGCCAAGGAACCTTATTATCTATGGCAAGACAGGTACTGGCAAGACCTGCAGCATGAAAAAAATAATGGAAGAATTCGAGAAAATGCAGTCTAATTCAAAAATCCACTACATCAACTGCCGGGTATACAACTCAAAATACCGGATAATACAGAAAGTGATGAAGAGCTACTATGACGAGCTGGAAAAGGCCGGCTTTGGCTTCCCGTTCCTATATGAGAAAATGCTTGAAACTATGACTGCGGGCAATGAAATCATCATAGTTCTTGACGAGGCAGACATGATAAAAGACCTGGATGACCTGGTGTACACTCTCACCAGGGCGAATGATGAGGCGCATGGCGGAGGCATTGCCTTGATAGGCATATCCAACCGCGTTTCCTTCAAAGAAAATCTTGACCCGCGCAGCAAGAGCAGCCTTAATGAAATAGAAATCATATTCCCGCCGTATACGTCGGAGCAGCTGCAGAAAATTCTTGAGCAGCGCATCGCAGAAGGATTCCAGCCTGACGTTGTGAAATCATCGGCGATAAACCTGACTGCGGCCATGACTGCGCAGGAAAGCGGCGATGCGCGCTATGCGCTTAAGCTGCTGCTGCGCGCCGGTGAGCTTGCCGAGCAGCATAAGAAAACTGCTGTGGATGATAGCGACGTGGAAGAAGCGCGCAAGCACGTGGAAATAGATTTGGTTTTCGAAACTGTCAATACGCTGCCGGAAATGCACAGAATCGTGCTGCACTCTATCGCGCACCTTTCGCTGAAAGGCAGCCGCTACGCGCGGCTTGACGATGTGAGCGAAGGGTTTTTGATGTCCGGCGAAGTGTACGAAGAGTACGAACGCAACTGCAAGCAGCTGCGCAAGAAACCGCGCAGCCTGCGCTGGTACAAGGAGTACATTAACGACCTGGAGATGCTTGGGCTGATAACAACCACGCCAAGCGGCAAGGGCATGCGCGGCCAGACAACGCTGACAAAACTAGGCCATGATGCCGAGGGCGTTTACAAGGTTACCACTGCTACCCTATTCGGCCAGGAGCAGCAACTCTGATTTTAAGGGACAGCTCAAAGCATAAAATACCCACTGGAGAAAGCACACTCATGCGGGTTAGTACGATAAAAAAGGCTGGACGTTGCTTCATCGAGCTTCCAGAGGACTTACTGGCCGTAGACGCACTCGAATTATTCAAGCTTAAAGACGGTTACTATTTGCTTTCGCTGCCACTGGGCGAGAAACAGGCTGCGCCTGTACAGCGGCCAATGCAAATGCCAAGCGAAGAAGAGAAAAACGTGATAAAGAAGCTGCTTGCGATAAAATTCGAAAGCAGAACTCCTGCCTATGTTTCCAAAGCACTTTCAGCGCGCGAGCTTGAAGTGCTGCAGGAGGTAGAAAAAAAGAAATACGTTAATGTTTTCAAGGGAGAAAAATACAAGGGCGGCGTCTATAATATTAGTGATACGGTTTATGGCCAGCTTTACGCAACACGCACTAGCCAGACACAAAAAAGTGTTGGCAACGCGCCAGCCACAAGCACACCTGCCACAAGCACTGCGCCTGCAGGCGAGCTACTGAAAAACGGCTATGCGATTGTAAGCGAACGCGAAGCAGTGCAGCTGATGGATAGATACCGCGACGCAGTAAAGCGCGGAGAAATCAAGGGCATAAAGGGATTTGATAATAATTACTACATCGTGAGCTCGCGTTTCCTGGACGAGGCATCGAAAAAAGTTCTTAAGGCGCTGGACAAGGATAGGAACGCGGCAGACATCGCAAAGCTTGCCAAGATGGAAGAAAACGCAGTGCAGGCAGTGCTGC
>JAZDDV010000042.1:0-3626 GCA_043809425.1 Microcaldota archaeon
CAACGCAGACCACGACACAACTTATGGGATTGATCGGCGTAGCTGGCGCCACCATACTGCTGATTCAGCTCATACTAACAGTGATAACGCAGTTGGCAAACCTTTACGTGCTCAACTTCGTTGCAGCAGCAGTTTTCAAGGGCAAAAAGACGCAGATCGGCGAACTTGCTTACCTACTTGGCATGCTGGCGGTTTTCACAGGAACAGTCGCCCTTGTGCTAAATCTGGTCATGCTCTTCCTGCCGATTTCGGCCTTGGTTGTCGGAATAGTGGCGCTGCTTTTCGGGCTATACATGCTCTATGTGCAGGTCTTGATGCTTAAGGAGCTATTCGGAATAAGCGGCTGGAATGCGCTGTTCACGTTCATTATAGCTGCCTTGATAATCGGCATAACGGTAGTGGTGGTCCTAACCCTGCTGACCCTAGTCATCACCCTGGTCTTGGGCAGCGCCGTCGGATTACTGCCAAAGTAATCCTTTTTTCTTTTATTTTTCAAGTTCACCCTAGGGTTAAAAATACTACTGCGCCAATAGCTATACTATGAAAGCAAGGCTGTTTTTATTTTCCATTCTGGTTTTTGGATTGCTCCACGCGATTGTGGTGTCAGGAGACAATGGCATTTCATTTGCAAAGAACAAGTCAGCTGAAATGTGCGGAGAGCTGGGCGTCAGCGCAGTGTATGTCTGTCTTGACAACGCAGTCAAAGTCGTCTGGGAAGATACAAGCCAGGGCGCCACGTACTACAAGGCAGACGGCATCGTATTGAAATGCCCGCCAGGCGAAGTTTCGGCTACAGGAGCAGCCTGCTTCCAGATGAACATGCCGAACTACTGCGCGAAACAAATAACGTGCGCGCAAAAGCCCCAGCCCCCGCAGAATGTAACCAATGAAACTCCTGTTCAACCGCCACAGAATGAAACCAAGCCTGCGGAAAAACCTCCTGAAAAGCCGCGGCAGAACGTAACAGGCGGAACGCCAACGCAGGAAGGCCCGCTGATTATACCGATTAACTTCAATGTAAGTGGAATAGGTTTAGGACCGGCAACCGAGGGCCAGGCATTTGACCTGCTGTCCATCGGCATAATCGTGCTTGCCATAGCGGCAATAGTACTGCTGTATTTCGCATTCAAGAAAATGGTACTTCACTGAATTTTCAGCTTTCCTATTGCCGTACCGCGGATAAGCAGGTGCTTCAGCTTTTCTTTTTGCTCTTCTGGTTCTTCAAGCAGTTCAATCTGTTTAAGCCGGTTGGCATAGTGATGGAATGCCTTACGCGCAGCCACATAGGAATCGCGCACATGCGGGTCTGCTATGCCTTTTCCCGCTTTTTTCTTTTCTGCTACAAGTATTACTTTCTGCGGAACGAACAGCGGCGCTGCAAAGCGCGCAGCAATCTTCTGCACAAAATGCGGCGCCGGCGTTACATCAGTTGCGATTACCGATGGAGTCCCGTAGCCGCGGATTAGCTGCACTATCCTGTCAAAACCGGCTTCCTTTTCCATGCCTGTTGCCAGCAGTTCTCCCTTAAGATTTAGCACGGCGTAGCCGGTTTTTATTCCCGCATCAACGCCAACAATCAGATACAACAAATCACGCCTGATGCTCCAGCTTGCGGAAATTAATCTGCTGTTGCACATATACGTAAACAGAAGAGGGCACGTTTTCGTTTACCATCACGCCCGAATGCACCCAGGAATTCGCGCCTATGAGCTTACCGGGCATGGTTGCCGAAAGCACGCCGAATTTCACGTTATCCCCGATTATCGCGCCAAGCTTGCGCTTGCCTGTATTCACCCAGCCGCGGCCAGTCAGCACGTTAACCGTACCGGCATCAAAGCGGAAGTTGGCAATCTGCGTTCCTGCGCCGAAATTCACGCCAGCGCCGACAACGCTGTCGCCTATGTAGGCCAAATGCTTTGCATTCACACCATCGAAAATAACGCTTTGCTTGACTGTAACTGATTCGCCGATATGGCAATCTGCGCCTATGGCAGTTGGCCCGCGTATGTAGGCATTCGGCCCGATAATGCTGTTCTTTCCCAGGTAAACGTCTCCTTCGACATAGCTGTTGATTATCTTGGAACCTTCTTCCATGATTACCTTGCCGTTAACTGTGCTATTCTCAATCTGGCCCATTTTCGCTTCCATGTGCTGCAGCAAATCCTTATTCGCATCCAGTAAATCCCACGGATAGCCGACGTCTTTCCAGTAGCCGTCTGTTTCCACGGCAGTTGCGCCTACAAGCAGATCCGTCAGCTCGTATTCGCCGCGTGGTGATTTTTTCAGCTGCTTTAATTGCTGGAAGACCGCTGAATCCATGCAGTATATAGAAAGATTAGCAAGATCTGATTTCGAATTTTTCGGCTTTTCCTCCAGGTAGGAAATCTTTCCGTCAACCACGTCTGCTATACCGTATTTTTCCGGATGCTCCACGTGCTTCAGCGCAACCGTAATGCCGCCCTTGTGCGCAGCTATAACCTGTTTTATGGTGGCTGCATCAAAAAGCAAATCTCCGCCCACTAGAACAAATGCAGAATCAGCCTTGCCTTCTGCTGCCAGCAGCGCAGAGCCAGTTCCGCTTTCTGCGCCTTGCTCTACGATAAACAGCTTGAAGCCCAGCTCCTTTTGCAGCTCTGATAAATAGGCGGCAATCTGCTCTTTCTTCTCGCGAACTATGAAAACGAATTCGTTTATGCCTGCCTTGCGTAGCTCGCTTAGCTGATGATAGGCAATTGGCTTGCCGGCCACCGGCAGCAGGCATTTAGGCCTTGTTTCCGTAAGCGGCAGCATTCTCACGCCGTTGCCAGCTGCCATTATTATTGCACGCATAGAATTTCAACCCCGTTTATATTAGGTAGCGAGATGTTTTTAATTTATTCTCTCGGCTAAAAACCAAGCAAAACAGCCAGACCAAAGGCAATTGCAACACCAATGATGAATGAAATGGCTGCAACGCGCTCCTGCGGCCGGACAAATGCATCAGGCAGCAGTTCTACAAATACTACGTAAGTCATGGCGCCTGCGGAGAATGCCAGGGCAGCAGGCGCAACAGCCAATGCAAGGCTGATAAGCACGAAGCCGACAACTGCTGCTGCAAACTCGATTATGCCTGAAAAAATTCCAAAACCAATTGCTGTTTTCTTGTCCAGGCCGTAGGAAGCAAGCGGTGCGGAAACCATTAGTCCTTCAGGCACGTCCTGCAAAGAAATGGCTGCAGTAACCAGCCAGCCCAGCGGCGTGGAATTGGCAAATGCGGCTGCTATGGCAAAGCCCTCGGGCACATTATGCAGTGCAATGCTGCCTGCGATGAGCGCTGCTTTTTTCTTCGGATGCGCCAGCTCTTTTTTGCTTAACATGAAGTGGATGTGCGGTAAAGTTTTCTCGACGGCAAACAGAAATAAAACGCCGACCAGAAAGCCGGCTGCCGCAGGCAAATCGCCGATTGCCTTGTGCGACTGGCCGAACATTTCCACTGCGGAAAATGCCATAACGCCTGCGGCAAATGCAAGCATGATTGCATTTATTCTCTTGTTCGTATGCTTGAATGGCAGTATGGCAAGCGAGCCAAGGCTTGTTGCCAGGCAGGCAACAGCCGCCCCAAGGATAAGGTCTATAAATGACAGGCT
>JAZDDV010000043.1:0-2343 GCA_043809425.1 Microcaldota archaeon
CTATGCCCATATCTTTTACAAGCATGGAATGCATCTTCCGGATATCTTTTTCATTTACGCCGAATTTCTTCCTTAGAATCAGGTCTACGACCTCTCTGGAATTCCTAGTTTCATAAACCTCCCGCAGGCCTTTCCCCCTGATGGCAACGTTCTCATGCAGCACGATGGCAACGTCCTTCAGGGTAAGCGAATTCCCTTCTATGGCATTGGATTCATAGGTAAAGTTAACGGTAAACCTATCGAATAAATCCTTCAACTGATTGGGAGAAAGTCTTGCCAGTATTTTCCTGTATTCAATTCGCATCCTCTCTATTTTCTGAAGAGCATCTTTGTCAGGAAGTTTAAACGGAGCATAGTGGGTTTGGGCATAGTGAACAAATGCCTCTGCCTCCTTTTCGTCAAAGAAGAGTTCCAAAGCAGCCTTATCTACTACAGGGGATTTTAGGAGTTTGCTCAGTTTTTTTACCTTGCCGTCAGGCAAACGGATTGATCTGACTGTATAGGTATAATATTTCCCTTTGATTTTCTTTTTGGACAGATGGACCATGATATTAGTTAACCCCACAGATATTTAAAACTTTCGATTTTGTGGGGTTAACAGCTCAGACAACGACGCTCCTGTCGCTTATCTCACCGGCGAGATTCTTCATCATGAGCTGCCGTACGTTCTCTGGCTTTTTCTCATGGCCAAGCACCCAGCAAAGCTTGACGAATGCGGTTTCAGGAGTCCAGTCTGCTCCGTTGCCGATTACCCCTGCTTCTTCCAGCAGCCTTCCGGTGGAGTAAACGTTCATGTTTATCCTACCATAAATCGTCTGGGATGACATGACTACGGAAACACCTGAATCAATCAATGATTTTACATTTTTGAAAATCGAATGGGCATGCTTGTCATTGAACGGATTGGTAGGAGCATGGCCCAGGCCAGTGCCCACAAGCACTACGCCGTCGTAATCAGCCAGCGCATCAACGAGTTTTGGTTTTATGCCAGGATGCATGTAAAGCATGGCCACATTGTCGCTGACTTTTGAATCAAGATGCAATTTGCGCTTCTCATCACGTTTTTGATAAGTTGAAAGCGGTTCAAAAAACTGCTTGCGATAATCAACTGCGGCTAATGGCTTTGAGTTAACTGATTTGAATGCGTCTCTTCGCGAATTATGGAATTTGCGCACGCGCGTCCCGCGGTGCAGATAACAGTAGCTATCATCTGTTGTCGCATGCATGCAGACTGCAACTTCTGCCAAATCGCTGTGCCTTGCAACCCAGACAGAATTAAGCAAATTAAGCTCATTATCGCTTGACGGCCTGTCGCTGCTCCGCTGCGCACCTACAAGCACTACAGGCACAGGCAGCTGCTGCAGCATGAATGATAAAGCAGCGGCAGTATAACCCATAGTGTCAGTACCATGCATGACAACAACGCCTTTTGCCCCGTCTTTTATCTCGTCTGCGATGTCATCAGCAACTATCTTCCAATGCTCCTGCGACATGTCTTCTGAAAGCAATGAAAAGATTTTCCGCACTTTTATCGATGATATTTCCGGCAGCTTAGGAAAAGTTGCTATAAGCTCTTTTGGCGTTATCACAGGATAGACTGCACCGGTCTTATACTCAATCCTTGAGGAAATCGTTCCGCCGCAGCCAAGTATTGCCACATCGCCTTTTCCATGCCCTTCACTATGCGCAACTTCCCGCTGCTCGGTTTTTTTCAGCAGCTTTATCTCTGCCTCAGCAGCGGAAATTCCGATATTATAGCCAGTATCCAGCTTAAGCACAAGAATGTCTTCTTCGCCCTCTGCGCGCGGCATGAGAACGCCTTCGTACAGCTTGCCGTTTCTGGCAATGGCTATCCGGTCGCCGACTTCGATTTTCTTTTTCTTCAGCTCTGCCGAAATATGCTTTGAGTACATTTTACTCCCTTAGCTTGTATATTTTTACAGCTCCATTGTCGTAAACCTGATCAAAACCTTCCACTTCATTTAGCATAAGCGAAGTGTAAAGGTTTGAATCGTAGAAGTCCCCTTTCCTGTCAGCATAGCCATCTACTATTTGGCCGTTCTCCAGCCATACCTTGTCTTTGGTATAGATCATCGTAATGCCAGTTAGGTCGCCGCCAGTGAAAGTGCCCTTGACAAGGAACGGATAGGCAATAAAGCCCTTGTTAACCTTCAAATCTCCGTTCGGATAGGTCTCATTTATGTAGTATGTTCCAACTTGTTGCTGGCCATTTGCCAGCTCCACATTGCCTGCGCAATAGGTCGGAACAAGATGGACATAGTTGGCGCAGAAATAACGGATACGCTCATCTGATACGTTGCCAGAACATTCACCAGGATAGTA
>JAZDDV010000044.1:0-8015 GCA_043809425.1 Microcaldota archaeon
TGTGTCAGCCTTGAGCCACGTAATTTAAAATCATGCACCGTCTCAAGGAATTTCATCAGACCTACTGAGCTTATCTCGACCTTGTAAACGCCTTCTGAAGTATCTGGTTTAATTCTTGGCTGCACGCCGAAAAGAGATTCAGAAGTGGCAGCGACCTTACCTATCAGCTCGGTATCCGAGTTGAAGAAGAACATCGTTCCGTGGATTGACGCGCCTTCCGATAGCATGAAACCGAAGAATTCAGCGATCTCACCATCAATATCGTATATTGGATTTATCGCCTTGGTATTCGGATGCCTGTACGCGAGGTACCTAAGCATCTCTCCATCAGGCGTATCTATTCGCCGGAATCCTTCGGGGGTTTGTGGAAGCCCTGACTTTTTAGGTGTGATGTTTATGCTTCTCGGTATGGCGATGTAAGAGCCTTTTGACAATTCTGCAGCCCTGACTTTTTTCACACCGTTATCAATAAGAATAAACGGATGCTCTGGCGTCACCTTGATTTTCCTGCCTGAACTTGTGACGACCTCATAAAGTTTTCCCGCATACTTTTGCCTGTAAACGTGGGTCACTTTCTTTTTACCAATCTTCAACGTTTCCTTATTTAGAGATAGTATTTCCAGGTTGGGGTTTTCAATGATAGATTCGAACTTGCCCGCAATTTCGCCGTGGGTCTTTCTTGCGTTATCGTATATTTCCCCAATCTGCATCAGTTCGCCATTGGCAAGCAGAACAGGCGTATCTCCGGCCATGCATTTCCCGCACCCCGGCGGACCGTACATCAAAATGCCTCCGCCGCCCAACTTGCCGTATTTGCGCGCCAGATCCGGATTAATCATCGGATAAACAATTGATTTTCTGATTTCCTCTTTCATCTTGTCCATGCCGGCAACGTCGTTGAAAGACATGTTCGGCTTCTGCAGCATCTTTATGTCTGCGCCTGCTTTTCCAGCGCCACCTTCGCCGCCTTCGCCGCCTTTGCCTTCCTGCTCTTTCTTTGCCTTTGCCGCGTCCAGGTGCTGCTTTGCCTCTGTCAGCTCCGGGTTAAGCTTCAGCGCCTTTTCGTAGTCTTCTATTGCGCCGGCGATATCTGCCGAATATTCCTTGGCCAGGCCGCGCAGGTGATAGGCTTCGGCAAAGTCTGATTTCAGCTCTATTACCTTGCTGAAGTCCTCCACGGCTTTTTCATACTCTTCCAAAGAAGCATAGGAAAGGCCGCGGTTGTAGTAGGCCTTGAGATAATTGCTATTAAGCTGGATTGCCTTGTCGTAATCCTTTATGGCATTCTGGTAATCCTGCTTGCGGTAGTAGGCATCGCCCCGGTTATTATAGATAAACGGGTTGTGCGGATCAAGCTCAGCCGCTTTTGCATAATCGGAAATAGACTTGTCGAAATTCTTCAGCTGGTAGTAGCCTAACGCGCGATTGAAATACGCCTCGGAGAAAACCGGATTAAGCAGGATGGCCATGTTGTAGTTTTCTATCGCCCTGTCGTAATCGCCCTTTTCGTAGAACTCGTTGCCTAGCAGATAGTAGGTCTTTGCGTCTGTCGGGTTGGGCTTTCTTCCTGCCATAGCTGTCACGTTGGTTATTGCTACTCACACTATATAAAAAAACTTATTAAAACCTACCCTTCCTCGCTGGGCGGTTCGCCGCCGGCTCCCAGCTCGAAGAAGATCCGCTCTTCAATGCGCAGCAGCTGGTTGTACTTGGCCGTACGTTCTCCACGTGCAGGCGCTCCTGCCTTTAGCTGCTCGGCGTTTATGCCCACCGCGAAGTCGGAAATGAAACAATCTTCTGTTTCGCCTGAGCGGTGGCTTACTATTATGCGTAGGTCGTTTTCCCTGCAAAGCTTCACCGCATCCAATGCTTCGCTCACGGTGCCGATCTGATTGACTTTGAGCAGCAGCGTATCGATTGATTTGTGCTCAACAGCCTGCCTAAGCCTTGAAATATTTGTTACCACCAGGTCGTCGCCCACAACATGCGCCTTGCCGCGCACTGCTTCGGTAAGCTGGGCAAAACCTGCAAATGCCTCTTCTTCCAGCGGGTCTTCGATGGATGCCAAGCCATAGACGCTTACCAGCTCTTTGTAGAACTCAATCATTTCGCCCTCGTCCATGTCCACGCCGTCCATGCGGTAGTTGCCTTTTTCCTCTTCGAAGAATGAGGAGGCGGCTGCATCGATTGCGAAACCGCATTTTTTCTGGTAGCCGAGTTCTTCCACTGCTGCGATTAGCGCATCGAATGCTTCATCTGTCTTGTCCATCTGCGGCGCATAGCCGCCCTCGTCTCCCACGTTGCGTGCAGATACTCCGTATTTCTTTTCCAGCTGCTTGCCCAATGTGTGATAGATTTCACTTGCCATCTGCAGCCGTTCTGCAAATGACGGCGCATCAGGTACTAGCATGAATTCCTGTATCGCCAGCTTGCCGCCGGCATGTTTTCCGCCGTTGATTACGTTGAACATGGCCTGCGGAATCTTCTTGCCGCCCAGGTATTCGTAGAGCTGTTTATTGGCTGCGGCTGCAGCAGCGCGTATTACTGCCATGGATGTGGCAACCATGGCATTTGCACCGAGATGGCTCTTGTCCTTCGTGCCATCCAGCTCTTTCATCTTCAGGTCAACAGCCTGCTGCTGTTCTACCTCCATGCCCTCGATTGCTTCGCTGATGAGCGTGTTGACGTTTTCCACTGCTTTCTGGACGCCTTTGCCGCCGTAGCGTTTTCCGCCGTCGCGCAGCTCCACTGCTTCATGTTTGCCTGTAGACGCTCCGCTTGGCGCTGCCGCACTGCCCATAGCGCCCTGCGCGATGACATCGACTTCAACAGTAGGATTGCCTCTGGAATCCAAGATTTCCCTGCCCCAAACGCTGACAATTTTCAAAGTCTCACCGCTTACATATCGGAGAAAAGGTTAAAATGGTTTCATGGCTGCACGGCAGCGCAAACGCTGAATGCTTTGGAAAAATTAAAAAAAGAAAAATGCTACTTCCCGTATTTCTTCTTCGGCTGTAGGAAGTAATAGGCTACTGCTGCAATCACAGCCACTGCAATTACTGCTACGACTGCAAATACCGGCAACCAGTCAAATACTTTTGCCGGCTGGGTAACTGCTGTTGCAGGCGGCTGTGCGGGCGGTTTAGATGCTGCTGCAAGCGTTGCAACCTGCTCTGCCAGCGTCTTCGCATCTGCATAATTTCCTGCTGTAAACGCATCCTGCGCTTCTTTCAGCTTTGCCTCTGCTGCAGTAGTGTCTTTTCCTGCGCTCTTGGCAGTTGTTATGGCCGCATTGGCTGCTGCCATGGCAGAATTCGCGTCATCCGCAGTCACTGTTGGTGCTGCAGGCGGCTGAACCGGCTTTTCAACGCACGCATTGTTCTTGCATTCTTTTCCTGCTGCACATGTACTATCAGCGCAGCATTCGTAGTTCACCCATGCGTGGTCAACTGCATGGCCACAGGTTCCCTGCACTGCCTTGCAGCTTCCTGCATCGCAGTATTTCTCTGCTGAGCAGTCTGTATTAGTCGTGCATTCCGGCTTCGGAGTGTCAGCTGGAGGCTGTACCGGCGGAGTTGCAGGCTCTCCTGCGCACAGAGTGTACTCGAAATCAGTTTCTGTTGGCAGATAGCCCATGTTTTCCACAATAAGAGTGTAGCTGCCGCTTGCAGCCATAGTGAAGCTTACCGTACCTGCGTTGTTTGTATCAGCCGTTTCCAAAGTCATGTAAAACGGTTTCCTTTGGAGAAGCTTTACAGTTGCACCGGAAAGCGGTTGGCCGCTGCTTACAATAGCCACGCTTACCTTGTTGTCAGGGCAAACCTGGTCATAGGTTATGGTTGCAGACCTCTCTATTGAACTTGACGAAGACGACATCGTGGCTACACCGATACCATACATGCTCAAGTGCGTGCTGTTTGCCCACACGTAATGTTCGGTGGTGTTCACCCCGCCGTTTGGCGGGTTGTACTGCATCCAGGTTCCGCTTGATGCGTTGTAATAAGATATTCTAAGGCTTGATTCGCTCATGCCAGCAGGCAAATCGCTGACGTTATAATAAATCTTTATTATCACCGATTCGATATCAGTTAGTGACGTATCAAAGGACAGGTAGCGGCCCAAACCTGGAATACCGAACGCATTTCCAGTCGGGTTTGTCGCGTACTCCTTGAAGGTTACGGTGCCGAATCCGCCATTAGTAGTAGTTACGGTAACAGTCGCATGTATGTCCGGGTTTGTCGGGTCGACGTCAGCAGGCGTATTTGGAAAAGTAAGCACTGGTACGGTTTCTTCCGCTACGGGTGCTTCTGCAAACAAGGAATAAACCGGAGAAGTCATGATATTGCCCCAGTTGTCTGTGCACATCACTTTCCAAGTATGTGTTGTGTTCGTAACTGGAATCGCCTCCAGCCAACGGGCGGTGTTCACTCTCGGATCAAGTGTTTCCCAATAATCAGACGTTGTGCCCGGCACAAGCGCATTATCGATGTACAGCGAGCAGCTGCCAGTCAGGCCAGCAGCTTCTGAACTATAACCCAAATCGTGTGGAATGGAGTTTGAGAAACCATATCTAAAATCAATTGTTGGGCCCGGGATAGTATAATCATTTACCGGAGAGAGAAGCTGGACACAGAAACTGTTGTTCGCTATTATAGGATACAACGGTTCTCCTCCTCCGCCTATAACAGTGTGTATGCCATAGGGAACATTGCCGCAGATGGTATTACCGACTATGAGAATCTCGTAATACCTTGTCACTACATAAACGTCGATTCCTGAAGCCAGTATAATCTCGTTATTGTTTAGTATGGTATTTGATCTTATTTCTGTTCCCTGAGCGTCGTAGGTCGCTATTCCTAGCAGGTTTGATTCGATGGTATTGCCTTGGATCAAATTATTCTCGGAAAAAACAGATGGGTCGCTTACGTATGTGCTTACATTGATGCCAAAACCTGCGTTTCCATATATGTTATTGTTTATTATCCGATTGCCGGAAGAGCCTATAAGCGCCAAACCCTTGTCGTTCTGGTATATGTCGTTGTAGGAGATATTGCTGCTATCCACCTGCTGCAGATGAATGCCAGTCAGATCAGGTATGGCGCCGTTTTCCCATACCTGGTTGTGCTCTATCTTGTTGTTTTGGGAGTGGTATACGCCGCTTCCGGTGAGGTCAATGCCGCGGAAAGAATTATGGTTGATATCATTATAGGTTATGGCGTGCCCGTCTGATGCGGCACTTTCTGAAACCAGGTATATGCCGTAGTAGTTGTTGGTGATGTTGTTCCTGCTGATGGTAGACCGGGACGAGTCGACCATGTAAATTCCGTGTTCGCCGTTGGTTGCGATGTTGTTGTCGAGAATCCGAACGTCGTCAGAGGCCATCGCGTAGATGCCGCTTACTACCCCTAAATTATCATGTATACTGTTGTTCTGGATCAGGATGTTCTTATTGTTGTAAAGATAGATTCCCAGGTCGTTGTAGGCGATTTCGCTGTTCTTTATCGTCGAGTTTTCCACATGATCGAAATGTACGCCGCTGGTAAGGGCCATGTTGTGGTGAATGTAGCAGTTATCGATGGTAAGGTGGTTTAGAGTGACTATGGTATCTTCGGTGCGTATGCCGGCTGTGAACAGACTTATTTCACAGTTCTTTATGGTTACGTCGTTAGGAGTTGTTTCGGGAGTCGGATAGATATAAATTCCGTAGCCGCTGCCGCTTCCCGTAATGGCATGATCGTTGCAGTTAAGAGTTACGCCAGGTATTTCGATGTAAATGCTACCTGGAATATCATTTGCAAGCGTATAGCTGGTTATGCCCGTATTATTTATGACACAAGGCTCAGTGATAGACGCATTGCAAGTAGACATCACGTGACCTGCAAAAGACAGACCGGCAACTAACAAAATCAATAGGAAAAATAGTTTTCTCATATATTTTCACCTGATTCTAGTTCTCTGGAATGGTTTAAAAAGATTAGTTCTGCGACCAGACAAAAGATTAACCCAGTTTCATGGCACCGCAGAAAAAGGAAAAAAAACAAGCTAGGCAAGCTTGCCGTCAAGATACTGCTGGTAGCCGCTCAAATCAAGCAGGCCATGCCCGCTCAGGTTGAAGACAATTGTTTTCGCCTCGTTCTTCTGCTTGCATTCCAGCGCCTTGTCAATGGCTGCCTTTATCGCATGCGAAGATTCAGGCGCAGGAATTATGCCTTCTGTCCGGGCAAACATCACGCCTGCTGCAAACACGCTTTTCTGGTCATAGGAAACCGCCTTTACCAGGTCTGCATCAGCCAGCAGAGAAACAGTAGGTGCCATGCCGTGATAGCGCAGCCCGCCTGCATGTATTGGGGATGGCACGAAATCCTTGCCAAGCGAATACATTTTCAGCAGCGGCGTCATGCCTGCCGTGTCGCCAAAGTCATAGCAGTACTTGCCTTTTGTAATGCTTGGGCAGACATCTGGCTCAACTGCGATGAACTCCGCGTTGTTCTTGCCCTTCAACTTATCGTAGATAAGCGGGAATGCAATACCGCCGAAGTTGCTGCCGCCGCCAACGCATCCGATAACGTAATCTGGCGTTGCTTCAGCCATTGCAAGCTGCTCGCGCACCTCCTGGCCAATTACAGTCTGGTGCAGCAGCACGTGGTTAAGCACGCTGCCAAGCGAATATTTTGTCTTGCCCTTCGGGTCGCTCACTACAGTCTCAATCGCCTCGCTGATTGCAACGCCTAAGCTTCCTGGATGAGCAGGCGTTTCCGAAAGCACTTTCCTGCCATAGGCCGTCTGATTGCTTGGCGACGGATGAATTTCCGCGCCGTAAGTCTCAATCATCATCTTGCGGTAGGGCTTCTGATCAAAGCTGGAGCGGACCATGAACACCTTGCATTTCATGTCGAAAAGCATGCACGCATAGGCCAGCGCAGTACCCCACTGGCCTGCGCCGGTCTCCGTGGCAAGCGTCTCTGTCCCCTCTTTCCTATTATAGTACGCCTGCGTAATCGCAGTGTTCGGCTTGTGTGAACCGCAGGGATTCAGGCCCTCATGCTTGAAGTAAATCTTCGCAGGAGTTTTCAGCTGCTGCTCCAGCCGCCTTGCGCGAAAAAGCGGCGATGGCCTGCCCATACGCAGCAGCGCCTCGCGAACTTCTGCTGGCACCGGAATGTACCGCTCCTGCGACATTTCCTGCCGTATCACTTCTTTCGGAAAGATTGCCTCAAGTGCCTCAGGCCCTATGGGCTGTTTTGTGCCCGGATTAAGCGGCGGCTCAAGCGGCCGCGGCAAATCCGGCAATATATTATAGAAATTCTTCGGCATGCTGCCCTCATCCAATACGATTTTCACATCCATCATTATCACCTCGGTTTTTCTTTCTCAGATCCATCATTTCGCAGCGTATCAGTGAGCTTTTCTGCCGTAACGCCAAGCATTTTAGCGATAGCAGCGAAATCATTTCCTTCAACAAGCTGCTGGAAGATAAACCTGCCAAGTGCTGTCTTGGGATTTATTGTTCCGCTGCTCTTCCGGCTGCTACCGCCAACGCTTCGATCACCGGCACTAGCGTGATATCTTGCTGGCGGCACGTCTTCCTTTAGGCCTGCTCGGCTGCTGAACGCACCTGGATTTTCAAGCGCTATGGGCCCCCAGCAGGGCCTGAAGAAATGCGGCACTAAACCATTCCTGAATCTCATAACATCACCTCATTTTTGTTTAACTTCTTCGACTTTCATGTCGCCGGTCATTACAGTGACCAAATCCGCTATTTTGTCCCCCTGGCTAAGCCGGTAGATGAAAAGCCGCACAAACACAGTCATAACATCCACTGAACCTATGGCAACTGGTAGTTTGACTTGCGCACTGCTTTTGGCTTCACCACCGGATTTCAACCGGTCAGAAGCGTCTACTCCTTTTCTTAAGTCTGATTCCCGCATTAGGGAGCGATAGCTATCGCTCGAATCCCAACGGCACCGCAGAGCAGCCTGAGGTCCTTCAGTTAGCCCGTTCCTGAGCCTCATAGT
>JAZDDV010000045.1:0-19018 GCA_043809425.1 Microcaldota archaeon
AGCATTAACCAGAGTAGCGCATCCGTTTTCCTATGACTTCCAGCCTGGTTAATATTTCCTTGTATTTGCTGCAGGATTTGTAGCCGTTTAGAAATGCAGCGCGAGATTTCTCATTTTCAAGCGCCTTAAGCATGGTGAAGACGTCAACTGCCATGTCTTCCACGTCATTTGAGAAAAACCCAAGGCCGAAGTCAATCAATTGCAGTCCTGCTGCGGTCTTAATCAGATTAGCCGGCGTAAAATCCCCATGGATGACGCCTGCATTATGCAATTTGCCAAGATACAAGCCGGCAGTCTTTGCCTCTGCTACTGCCATCTTCGGCCTGCTGCCTTTGATAAATGTCATTATTATCGCAAACTCATCAACGCACAGCACAGTCGGGCAGGGAACGCCTGCTGTTTTTGCCTTATGCAGCAGCCTTGCTTCTGCGCGCGTCCTGCGTTTGCGCAATAAAGTATCCAACTCGCCTGCGCGGTAGTTTTTCCTTATCCTGTTTTTGAGCACTGCGGCTGAGCCGATGAACGTTATTCTGCTTACAACTGCTTCTGCTCCGCGCATCTTTTCACCGTCTGAAAAGCAGCTTTGATGCGATAAACACCAGGGCAAACATCAGTAGCCAGGAAATCACCAGCATGGGTGAAAAGATAAGTGCTTGCATTGCCAGCAGCCCGGCAGTTGTTCCGCCCCACACCAGCTTGCTCCAGTCCCATACCTTGCTGCCGTCCAGCGGGAATGCTGGTATCATGTTAAAGAGCGCCAGCAGCAGGTTCATCTGCGCGCCGAAGTACCAGACATTCACCAGTCCGTTGGCATCGGGTATAAACGGGAAATACATCCTTATGGGATAGAGCCAAGCAAGCAAAAGAAAGAAGCCTACTAACAGTAAGTTTATTGCCGGCCCGGCAATGGATATCAGTCCGTTCTGCTTTTTTGTGATTTTATTCAGATAAATGTAAACTGCACCCGGAGCAGCAAAAAGCACGCCAAATAGCGATACTACAAGCATGAATAGAAGTCCCTGGGGCCACATCCTGAACTTGGACTGGCCGCCAAAGTAGATTGCGGTTAATTTGTGCCCCATCTCATGCAGCACGAATCCGCTGCCTACGGTGGCCATCGACATCAGTGCAAATAGGAAAAACTGGGTCGGAGCGCGCAGCAATCCTTCTGGCCCTGCGAATACTAAAGTGAATGCAATTGAAATCGCAAGCATGCTGATGGCTATGTGCACCAGTTCGTCAAATTCTAGCAGTACGTTCATTGCTCCACCAATCTTTCTTCGTACATCACTCTTACGCGCGGCGGCGTTATCAGCCCCTCGTAACTTTCTACCAGGCCAGTAACCTCATTGCCGTCGCCTAATTTTATCTTCACCGTTGAATTCTTCTTACCGTCCTGCGCAGCCGTGCCGAACCTGCCAAGCAATGAATAGGGCGAGTCGCTGGCCAGTACCATTACCGTATCGCCCTTCTTTAATCCGCGCAGTTCCGGATAGGCGATTGAAAATATAACTGAAATCACAATCGCAGCAGCCAGCAGCTTTGCCAATGTCAGCAAGTCCATGGGCATGGCTATGAATGCAAGCAGCGAGAGCATTCCCAGTACCAGCATGCTTTTGGCAAACAATATGAGCTTCAATCCATCACCTGTACATGGCACCGATGGGCGAAGTCTTGAATTTCTTCACGCTTTCCACATCGTCCTTTTTTATGCTTGGGAATATGGCCTTGAAGGACTGCTCGAAATGCCTTGTGGCAACAGTCTTCCCCTTTTCACGGATTGCAGCCATGCCTGCTTCGCGCACCAGATTCTCAATGTCCGCGCCTGTATAGCCTTCGGTCATTTTTGCCAATGACTTCAGGTCAACATCTTTTGCAAGCGGCATTTTACCAGTGTGGATCTTGAATATTTCTACCCTGCTTTTTTCATCCGGTGGCGGTATTTCTATAACCCGGTCAAATCGGCCGGCACGCAGTAATGCCGGGTCAAGTATGTCCGGTCTGTTTGTCGCAGCGATTACGACCACGTGTTTTAATGACGATAATCCGTCCAGTTCGACAAGAAGGCCGTTTATGATATCTTCGTGTATCACTGATGGATTGCCCAGGCTTCTTGCCCTGGCAACAGTATCTATCTCATCAATGAAAATGATGCACGGTGAAGCCATGCGCGCTTTCTTGAATAATTCTTTTGTAAGCCGTGCCGATTCACCTACATTTCTGTGCAGCAGGTCAGACCCTTTAATGGCAATGAAATTGGCTTCACTTTCATTCGCCACTGCCTTGGCAAGTAATGTCTTGCCTGTGCCTGGCGGACCGTAGAAAAGCACTCCTTTAATCGGCCGTATTCCCATTTTTTCAAAAATATCCGGATTTTTCAACGGTAATTCAACTGCTTCCATTATCGTTTTTTTGATTTCCGTTAATCCGCCTATATCTGCCCATCTTGTACTTGGCCTTTCTACATAAAATTCTCTAAGCGCAGATGGTTGGATCTCTCTCATGGCGTCAATAAAATCAATTCTGCTTACTTTTAATTTTTCCAGTATTTCCTGGGAAATGGTCTCTTCCTCTATATTAATAGCCGGAAGAATTCTTCGCAATGCCTTGATGGCCGCTTCCTTGGTGAGGAAAGACAAATCCGCACCGGTATAGCCATGGGTAGTGTCTGCGATCTCCCCGATATCAACGTCCTTTTCCAGCGGCATGCTCCTGGTGTGGATAAGCAATACTTCTTTCCTGTCTTTTTTGTCAGGCACGCCGATTTCAATTTCCCTGTCAAATCTTCCCGGCCTTCTTAACGCCGGATCCAATGACATGGGTCGGTTGGTTGCACCGATAACTATGATTTCGCCACGTGCCTTCAGTCCGTCCATCAAAGTTAGCAGCTGCGATACTAGCCGTTTCTCAACTTCACCGCTTACTTCTTCACGTTTTGGCGCGACGGAATCCAGTTCATCGATGAAAATAATGCTTGGCGAATTTTCCTCTGCCTCCTTGAACAGCTTTCTCAGCCTTTCCTCTGATTCGCCCACGTACTTGCTGATTATTTCCGGACCGCCTATGTAATAGAAATTCGCGTCAGACTCGTTAGCAACTGCCTTTGCGAGTAGAGTCTTGCCTGTACCTGGCGGGCCGTAGAGCAGCACGCCTTTGGGCGGGTCTACGCCAAGCCGTTCGAATATTTCCGGATGCCTTAGCGGTAGTTCAACCATTTCCCTTACTTTTTGTATGGCGTCTTTCAACCCGCCTACATCATCGTAGGTTAGCGATGGAATTGAGCCCATTTCCTTTAGCGGCTCCTGCTTTATTGTGATAATTGTTTTCTCGTTGATTATTACCGGGCCCTGGGGCAGCGTCTGCGCTATCACCAGTGGAATAGACGTGCCGAATATGCCTATGGGCAGCGCATTGCCTTTGATTACTGGCTTGCCTATGAGCCGCTTTTTCACATACTGCTCAAAGCCGCCGCCATAGCGGATCGGTTCTTTCGGCGCAAGCGTTACTTTGCGCGCTTCCTTCACTTCTGCTTTTTCCACTTTCACTGTTTCGCCCAGGCCTATGCCTACGTTCTGCCTGAGGATGCCATCCAGGCGTACCATATCCAGTCCTTCATCATCCGGGTGCGCCTGCCATACGATAGCCAGTGCAGCCTTCCTGCCGCTAAGCTTGATTATGTCGCCGGTCGATACGCCCAGGCTGCTTTTTGCCTTTGAATCAACGCGCGCGATGCCCCTGCCTATATCATTCTGGAAAGCTTCAGCCACCTTTAGCATTATTGTCATTATTATCACCCTTAAGGTCTAGCACGACATTTCTGCCGAGCAGCATATTTCTTTTAAGATTTATAATTGTTGATAGTTGGACTGCAGTGTTAGGCTTTATGCCCAATAGCTTGAATGCGGCCTGCCTGTCAAGATGGATGCGGGTGCCGGCTACTACTACGGCTGCTCCGTCTGTCTCTGCTTCTAGAAGTTCGAGCTTGCCTACTGCCACCTTATCCCGTTTAAGCAGCAGTCTGCTGCCCTGGTCGATAAGCACTATGTTGTCTTTTACCAGCCCGTTTTCTATTACCGCTTCCCTGTCCTGCGCAAGTTTTACGCTTCGTTCGTCGCCTGCCGGCAACAGGCATCTTACTTCTATTGTGCCGTCTGAAATCGCAAATGCAAATCCTGCTGCTTCTGGCCCTATTACCTTTGAAATGAAACTGCGCACGTGGATGCGCCTGCCTTCTGCCTGCTGCACCTCAGCCAAATCGGTGAATCCGGCGCGTTTCACTATCTTGAAATATCCTGAGTAGCCAAGGCTTAGTTTGCCGCTTTTTTCATAGGCGTTGACTATTTCTAACTGGTCTCCTGACTTGAAGCCTGCTGCCTCTTCTGCATCTTCGTTCCACAACAACACTTCCGTAGTGCCTGTTTCGTCCTCTACTTTCATCACACGGCATCTGTTGCCCGTGGGGTAGCTCTTTAGCGGGCCCACAGAAACAATACTGCAAGTGAGCGTGATATTCTTTACAGCAGGTTTTATCTCTGCTATAGTAGTTACGTCCTTCTTCAAGATGCCTTTTTCCGCTGCCATTATCTTCAGCGCAACGTCGCGGGTAAGAAAACCGTGGAAATCGGCGATAAGCTTCGCTGCCGCCGTATTCAGCTCCTCTTTGCTCATGGTTTTCAGCAGCTCTGCCTCTATGTCCATGAATGCCTTTCGCCTCTTAGCTTAAAAACATTTTCACCGCTTCAGCTTTTCAGCAACTGCGAAGCCAACTGCGCTTAACGCCACGTTGATTGCAATGCTCACAAGGGAGATCAAGACCAATATTGCTGCCGTACTCAGGTTAATTTCATAGGGCATTAGTCTGGGCAAGACAAGCTTGACAAACATTATTGCGTATGCAACAAGCGTCACTGCCGCACCGACTTTCCAATACTTGTTCGCGTCAATGCGCAACACTGCAAGTGCAGCTCCAGCCAGCACAAGCGCTGCAAGATAAAGAATGTATGGTGCCAGTGATGGCTGTATAGCTGCCTGGCCAGTCCACGGTGCAATCATCGGCCTCGGACTGATCAACGGTTGAACCCCATAGAACCCGCCACAATCGCATGGCGGGCATAAAATTGCAGCAGCAATCGCGATAATGACTGAAGAAGCTAGCAATCCGGCTTTCAAATATTTCTTTATCATGAGCTGTTTTCCGCGCCGGAATTTAACTCGCTTTTTATTTCGTCAGGTAAAAGCCTAATTCTTGCTAATTGTGGTAAAACATGCAAAAATGCAAACCTTTAAAAAGTTCAGCTGAGTAATAAAATTATGTCAAGACACCGAAATAGACGAAATATGCTTATTCACGGAAGTGAGCAGGTTAAGTTGACTGGTAATACTTCTGCTTTTGCCATTGGCAAGAAATTTGACAGGACCCAGGCAGCAAAAGCCGGCCCAAAGGTCGAAGAAAAACCAAAGGAAGCGTCCCTATCACGTGATGAGCGTGAAAGGTTGTGGCGTGCGGCTACGCCGTGGAAAAAGGGCCCGCGGCGCAAGTTCGTCGCAGAAGACGTTGCCATAGACTTTACCTCCAAGGGCAGGCCGGACCTACTCACGGAATTCTCAAAAAGAATGAAGAAGGACCCGACAAGCCCGGACTGTGAGATATCTCCTACCGATAAGAAGGATGGCAAGGGCAGCGAGTCTAAATAGATTTCTTTTTTAATTCATTGAGTTCAAATTCTGTTATGCGAGAAATGTCAGGCCTGGAATACGGCTACATGGCAGACGAGCTTAACCGGCTGCTAGTCGGCAAGCACTTTCAGAAGTTCCAAAAAGTAGCCGAAGGCATCTACCGCCTGAGATTTGAGAAATTCGACGTAGTGTGCGAGCTGGGCCGCAGGATGCATATAACTAGCTATTTAGAGGAAGCCGAGCAGTCTGACAATTTCGTGCAGAAAGTGAGAAAAGAGCTTGACAGCAAGCGCCTTGTTTCTGTGCGCCAGCTGAATAATGACAGATTGATCGAGTTTTCTTTTGGCGAATTTGCTTTAGTTTTTGAAATGTTCAAGAAAGGGAACGCATTGCTAGTCAAAGACGGTAAGATAGCTGCAGTGCTGAAAGAAGAGAAGTGGGCGGGAAGAGAAGTGCGGGTAAACACTGCCTATCTGATGCCGCCTGCGCCGCCAGCTGATTTGGCTGCAGCAATAAGCGAAAAAGCAATCATTACAGCACTAATCAAGCTTTCCTTGGGAAAGGAATACGCGCTGGAAATACTGCGCCGCAGCAACATAGACGAAAAGGCAGCAGGTAAATCATTATCACCAGAGCAGCTCGATTTACTCAAACAGCAGAGTGAGGAAATGAAAAAGAATGCAGCTCCGCTGCTTTTCATCGATGGCAAAGCCAGTGATTACGGTCTTACGCAGTTTGCAGACAAGACAGCAGAGAAATGTTCAACGCTAAGCGAGGCAGCAGACAGATTCTACTGGGAAAACAAGGGTGGAGAGCAGGAGCCGGAAGAGCTTGGTAAGCTGCGCAACAGGCTGGGAAAGCAGGAGGAATACCTGCTTGCACTGCAGGCTGAAGAGCAGCAGTGCAAGGCAGTGGGCGACTGGTTTTACGCTAATTATGAATATGCGGAGAAGCTTATCCAGGCAGCTAAAAAGCTGGGAGTAAACAATCTTGGCAAGCTGGCTGCAGAATACGAAATAAAAGAAATAGATAAAGAAAAAAAAGGAATAACGATTGAAGTTCAGTAGACTTCTTCGCTGACGACCAGGTACTCCTTTAGGAGTCCCTCAGCCTTCCTCGGTTTGTCAACTATAAGTGACAGGATGGTCTTGTTGCCGTCGCGCGAAATCATGTGAACGTTGTTGATGTTGATGCCTTCCTTTGACAGCAAACTAGTTATCCTGCTGAGTTCGCCAGGCTTGTCCGGCAGCTTCATTACTATGCTTTCCAGGTCGTTCACCTTGTAGTTTGCAGCTTCAAGGATGCTCTTGCCGCGCTCACGGTCAGATAACGTTAGACTTATGACTGCTTTTCCGCCAACCACGTCAACGCTGATGGACTCGATGTTAATCTTGGATTTACCCAGAATGTACGATATGTCCGCCAGTAGTCCTACTTTGTCGTCTGCTACTATAGTCAAAGGCCTCATAATATCCACCTCAAATTCTGTAGATTTGAATATAGGGGACATCATTTATATATTTTATGTCTTTTTTGCCGACGATTCTCTCTTTGACTGCTATTCCCACAACTTTCTTTCCCACCAGGTTTGCAGATGAAAAATCGCGCAAAGCCGCTTTAAGCTGCTCTTCCGCTGCCAGTTCTCCAACGAAAAAGTTCCGGTAAGTCTTCAAATCCATGCAGGCGCCGCCTTTCTGCTCAAGAACGGTGCCAATAAGCTCCTTGTCGCACGCTGCCACTATTTTTCCTTCTTTTGTATTGTGAATCTTAAGATACATGCGCGTTCATCTCTGTTTTGGTTTATTAAACTTTTCCTACAAATTATTCTTAATGTTCGGATTAACATCCCAATTCATTCGGTTTGTTGCGATTGTGTTAAACTGCGTTGCACTTGTAGGCTTGGCGCTCTATCGATACTTCAAACCAAAGGAATGGACCGAGAGAACGGTTGTGAATGCCGATTTTTTCATCGTGATCTATCTTTTCGGTTATGTGCTGCTGGCCTGTTTATATACGTTTTTGCATTCCCTGAGCTCCCAAGGTATCCTAAATTGGATGCTTATTATCGGGATTAGCGGCGGTATTTTTTATCTCGTATTTCAATCTTCTAAAAAACACGGTGATATCCCGATGCTCCTTTTGTTTATCCTGTCAATCGCTCAGGAGCTCTATTTGGTATTGTCATTTTCCCAGCTGACCTTTTCAAATTTTTTAGCATGGAATGTAATCGGGTTAGTTTCAATGATATTTACTGGTGTAATAACTGGCTTCATTTTTGATTTGCTATTCCCCATCACCCAGGAAGAGCACCATTCTATCATCAGCAATAAATTCCCTGGGAGTGTTCAGAAAAAAACATTCGATCTTAATGTTATTTACTCGCCGGCAAATTTCGTAGGAATGATGATCGCTTATTCCATTTGGTTGATTCTACTGCAACTGTTATTCTTCTAAACGTTAAGGCAGCACAGCCGTTTGCCTGCTGCGTCCAGCACTTTGCGGCCGTCTCCTTCGAAAAATTCCACGGTTTTGGCGCCACTATGCTCTACGTAGCCTACTAAATCCTCAAAATCAGCATGGTCGCTTAGCGTGAATGCAGCATCTGCATTGTAGCGGTATTTCATCGCCCAGCCTGTTGCCACGGCAACAAGCGTTTCCCGCTCAAATGCAGTTTCCAGCTTCTGTGCAAAGCTTCTTTTCGCAAGCCGCATCGGAACAACTGCAACAAAGCTGCGCTTCATCGCCTCTTCAGCTTCATCACTGCCTACTGCCAGTCGATCCAGTTTATACCCGAATTCTTCGTACACGCTGCAGACATCATCTGCCCTTTCCGGCACAATCGGCGCGATTTTGCAATATTCGTTCAGTACACGCACTATCTCCTGCGCCTTGCCAAGCTCGTAGGCGCCTATGATAAGATTGGAGCTGCTTTTCGCCGTAACCCATTTGGCCAGCTCAGCGTAAACTTCAAACGTATCGCGAAACCTGTATTCAGGCGCAGCGTAGGTAGACTCCATAATCAGCCTGTCGCATTCTTCCATCTTGGCGCTGAATCCGAATATGTTTGGCTTGAAAGAAATGTCTCCTGTGTAAATAATCTTTTCTTCGCCCTCAAGCACCAGCTGCCTTGCGCCGAGAATGTGGCCTGCATCAATCAGCCGGGCGCCTTCCACTACAGCGCTTTCTCCGTCCACGTCTGCCAGCACAAGCGTTTCTTTGCTTGCGATTATTTCATTATTGCTGCCCACTGCGCCCAGATGGTCCGAGTGCGCGTGCGAGAGGAAGGCAACAGCAGCTGCGCTGTCCAGTCCTAGCTTCTTTCCTCGGTGCATTAGGTGCATGCGAATGCTTAGCCGTTAAGCATTTTAATCATTTGCCCTTGACCACGGTGATGAATGCATCATAGCTGCTTTTCTTCAGCGTTCGTTCGATTTCCATTGCCGCAACCTTGTCGCGGGCAAGCGCAATGCAGCAGCCGCCACCACCGCCACCAGTTACTTTCGCGCCTAATGCACCAGCCGCAAGCATGAGCTTAACCATCTCATCATTCTTCTCATCTGACACGCCTAGCTCGCTGAGCAGCGCCTGATTCTCATTCATCAGTTCGCCCAGTTCTTCCAGCTTGCCCTTTTCAACAGCATTAACGCCCTTATAGACTAGCTCCGATGCCTCGTCCATAAGCTGCTTGAACCTATCCTCGTCATCTTTTTTCAGCTGCGCAACAAGCGCAACCATTTTCGTAGTCGGGCTTAATTTGCCGCTGAAGCCAACTACCACCTGCAGCGGAGAGTGTGGTTCTATGAATTTGAATATCTGTCCTTCGCCACGCTTGAACAGCACTACGCCTCCATATGTCGCCATGAAATTGTCTATGCCAGATGGATTGCCGTGGAATGCTTTCTCGCCTTCGTAGGCGAACTTGTTCACCTGCTCCTTGTTCAGCTGCAAATTCTTGTACGCTGCAAAAGCGTGCACCAGCGCAACGCAGAATGCAGCCGAAGAGCCAAGCCCTCCGTAAGTCGGCAGATTGCCAGTCAGATGCACTTTGAATTTTTCCTTTATACCCATTGCATTCAGCACGGCGGCTATGCCTGCCCTGCTCAGTTCCGGCATTACCGTCTGCGTGGTAACTATTTCATTTTCCGCAGCCAGCTCAATCTCCACTTCTGCCTTATTGTCTATGCCTGCTGCAATTGCCGGCGCGCCATGAACTACAAAATGTTCGCCTAAAAGTATTATCTTCCCAGTTCCTTCTCCAGTCAGTTTTTTCATAGTCATCCCTTTGGTGCTCTTCCCTTTGGCTTTTTCGGTTTTAAATCCGGATACATCTTCATTAGCGTGAACGGCGTTAAATAAGTATAATAGCCAAGCGCTTCTAATGCCTTGGTAAGCAGCACCGCATCGCCTGCAGTCGCTTCAATCACTTCGGCTGCGCCTGCAAATGATTTTCTCTTTCCTGCGGCAGCAGCTTTCGCCTTCTGCTCCACTGCCGCGTAGTCATCTGCTGCCAATCGCAACACTTTGTTAATTGCAGTCATGTTGACGCTTGCAAGCACGCCTGCCACTTCCCAGTCATGCTCAACTTCTGCAAGCCCAAGTTTTTTTATCGCAGTCCATTCTTTGTATTTTCCGATAAACCCTATCCTGCCTTTTTCCTCGTATTTCTCCGGCTTGAGCGTGAGCTGCAGCTTTGGTTTTATGGCAATGCCTGCGCGCGTGAGCAGCAGGTTGAAAAAGCAGCTTTCTGCCGTAGCCATCAGCTTCCTTTCCTTCACCGCAGTTGCCAGCAGCTTGCGCGTACTAGTTGCATTAATATGCGCAACAACTTCTGCCACCGAGCCGCATTTTTTAGCTGCCTTGTCCACCACGGCGTAATCAATTCCTGAAAATTTGAATCCTGCTGCCTCTATATTTTCGCTGACGTAGAGCAGCGCGGCAATCACGTCATTTTTTTCTGCCTTGGCCAGGTTGAACCGAACGCCAAAATTGAAATCCTTATATTTCCCTGCGAATACAATCTCATCATCGCCAATCATGAGCCCACCTGCTAATGTCTTGAGCCATTCCTTTTAAATTATTTCTTTTATCATTTAGTAACTTTATTTCGCCTCTGTAGCTCAGTGGTAGAGCGCGTGCTTGGTAAGTACGAGGTGCTTTGAACTCAGTTCAAAATCCTCACGCCCGTTAAGCACGAGGTCGCGGGTTCAATTCCCGTCGGGGGCTTTTTTTCCTCCAGCGCTAGCAATTTAAATCTACACTTCCAACTGATTTCTGGTATTTTTATGAAACTGTTTCACATCATTTTTGCCGTATTGGCATTTGCATTGGTATTGGGCGCTGGTTGCATAACTCCGCCTGAGCAGCCGGCTACTCAGCCGCCTGCGAACTTCGGTTCTTTGGACACGGCTCCGCCGCAGCAGCTGGTCGTTGCTGTCAATCCGGTGCAGCTGAGGATAATCACCGAACAGTTCGCACCGTATAATTATGAGGCGAACGGAACTGTGACAGGACAATCAACAGATGTCGTTCGGGAAATAATGAAACGGCTGAATGTTAGCTATAATATAGAAGTATTGCCGCTTAGCGAGGGCTACTCGCTTGCTACCGCCGGTCCGAATGTTGCAATCTATTCGCTTGCCAAAACGCCGGAACGCGAGGAGCAGGTGAAATGGGTCGGGCCTATAGGAGCCTGGGGGCTGTCCATCTACGCAAAGAAGGGCACTAATCTGTCCATAGCGAGTCTTGACGATGCAAAAGCCGTAAACAGCATCTGCGTTGTTCGGGGCGATGCAAGGCAGGAAATGTTGCTGGCAAATAATTTCTCCAATTTAGTCATGGTATACAAGGACGAGGATTGCGTAGCAAAGATAATGTCAGGTGAGGTAACTCTCTGGTTTGGCAGCAGCGACAGTGTTGCTGCGACCATGAAGGCGAAAGGCTACAGCGAATCTGATGTAGTATGGCTGTACCCGGCTAAGATATCAAAGCTTTACATTGCATTCAGCAAGGACGTGCCTGACAGCAACGTGCAGCAGTGGCAGCAGGCTCTGGACAGCATGAAAGCAGACGGCACCTATGCAACGATAATGACAAATTGGAATGCCGGGCCGTGGACTCTGACTGCTTCGTCCTAGAGTTGCAGTTCCAGGGCAACCGGCGCATGGTCTGAGCCCGTAGCATCCAGTATCTGGCTGTTCTTTACTTTTTCTTTTAATTCTTTGCTCACTGCGAAGTAGTCCAGGCGCCAGCCGATGTTTCTGCTGCGCGCATCAAACCGGTAGCTCCACCAGCTGTAGTGGCCGCCTTCTTTTGTGAACATCCTGAAAGTGTCAATGTAGCCTGCTGCAATGAAACTGTCCATCCACGCCCGCTCTTCCTTTGTGAAGCCTGCATTTTTTTCATTCTGCTTAGGATTTGCAATATCCAGTTCCGTATGCGCCACGTTGAAATCTCCGCAGATGACGACTGGCTTCTTCTCCTGCAGTTTGTTCAAGTACGACAGCAGTGCCGCGTTGAACTCAAGCTTGAAATCAAGCCGCGTTAATCCGTGCTGCGAATTCGGAAAATAGGCATTCACTAAATAGAATTTGTCAAACTCAAATGTCTGCACGCGGACTTCATCGTCGAATTGCTTTAGGCCGATGCCGCGCGTTACTGCTATCATTTCCTTTGCCAGCTTGTTGCTCATGTAAGTCGCAGTACCTGCATAGCCTGGCTTTTTCGCCGCATTCCAGTAGACCTGGTAGCCTGGCGGATAGGCCAGCTGCTTGGACAAGTTCATTTCCGTTGCTTTCACTTCCTGCATGCACAGCGCATCTGGCTTCTTCTCCGTAAGCAGCTTAAGCAGGCCCTTGTCCTGCGCCGCCCGTATGCCGTTGACATTCCATGAAACAAGCAATAAACTCAATGCAAACGCCTCTTTCCCCGTCAAGCTGTCCATCTTAAAATTTATAATCCCTGCGAGACGGGAAGTTTTATAAGCACTCACAGACACCAAAAGAAACATGGCAGGCAATGTACGTATTGTAACAGTTGAAATCCCGGCTCCGGATAAGGCTACCCGCGCCAGCATTTGTGGCAGTCGTGAACTCAATGCCTTGGTTAAGAGGTTTCCCGGCGCCAGGCTTGACGCCGGCGGCTCAGAACCGATAAACCGCTCGCTTTCAGTGTTGTTTGTTATCAGCGATAAGGTATGCACTGCTTCTTCAGAAGTTGCCGTGGTGCCCCTAATCGGACGCGGCCATGATGTTAAAAAAGTTGAAACCGGCGCAGAAGCCTTGGACGTAGTTAAAAAAGGAGGCATCGACGTAGTTCTATGCCCGATTGACCTAAAGGACATGGATGGAATCGAATTGGTGACAAAACTGATGGCACAGGCACCAAATCTAAGGGTGGTCATGATGGCTACCGATGTGCAGGACGAAATCAAAGCCATAGCTGCCGGCGTCGGAACTTTTCTTGTGGAGCCCGTAATATACAATCGATTAATTCAGGCAATCGAACTTCACTAGGGTTATCTTTGGTGCTGTTTTTTCGTTATAGTACTAGGATGCATCAGAACTCAAGATCATCATCATCGGCTTGCGCCTAAGACTGTCGAACAGTCATCATCTGCGTATTTTACTCAACTACAAACATTTTAACTCTTTTCTGAGAAGTGTTGGCATGCACGATGCAATGCTCTGGAAGAAAACAAAAGGCAAAGACGTGCTGTGCTATCTCTGCTACCGCCTTTGCAACATCAAACCTGGCGAGTTTGGCTTCTGCCGCGTGAGAAAGAACATAGATGGCAAACTTTATTCTCTTAACTACGGCAAGGCCATTGCAGCCAACGTGGATCCGATAGAGAAAAAGCCGTTTTATCATTTCATGCCAGGCACCCATGTTTTTTCAATGGCAACCGTTGGTTGCAATTTTAATTGCCGCTATTGCCAAAATAGTTTTATCTCCCGGGAGTTCCGTGAGATTACTGGCGAAGACCTGCCGCCAAAGAAAATCCGGGAAATATGCGCTGCTGAAAATGTTCCTGGCTGTTCCTACACCTACACTGAGCCGACGATTTTCATGGAGTATGCGCTGGATACAGCCAAGCTGCTTAGGAAAGACGGCCGGTTCAACATTTTTGTTACTAACGGCTACATGACTACTGCAGCAATCAATGAAATGGACAAATACATCGATGCGTCGCGCATCGATTTGAAAGGCTTTGACGACCGGATATACAAAGATGTTTCAGGAGACGTCAAGCTGGAATACGTGCTTAACAACATAAAAGAGCTTTACAAGCGGCAACACATTGAGATTATCACATTGCTAGTTCCTGGCTACAATACTGAAGACGATGACATACGGCAGATTGCCAAGTGGATTTATGATCTGTCTCCGGCTATTCCGCTGCATTTCATCGGCTTTTACCCGTCCTACAAGATGATGGATACTCCCGCAACGCAGCTTGAAACTCTCAAGCGTGCAAGGAAAATCGCACTGGATACCGGCTTGCATTATGTTTACACCGGCAACCGGCAGGACAGTGAAACAGAAAGCACCTACTGCCCGCACTGCAACACAATGGTTGTCAAGCGTTTTGGTTTTGAAGTTCTTGAAAATAAGCTGATGCCGGGCGGCCGCTGCCCTGAATGCAGCAAGCAGCTAAATTTCGTCACGGATATCCAAAACTATTGGAAAAGAAAGAAGAACAAGGATTAGGCTACGATTTCTGTTCCGCTTTTCCCTTTCATTGCCTTGGCTGCATTTTCCAGGCCGCAAATAACCGCCCTGTGTCCGCCATGCCTCAGGAAATCCACTGCCGCCTCTATCTTGGGTTTCATGCTTCCTTCTGCGAATTCTCCTGCAGCCAGCAACTTCTCAGCTTCTTTTACTGTCAGCCGCTTCAATTCCTCCTGATTCGGCTTGCCGAAATTTTTGCATACTGCGGGCACTGCAGTGACTATGAGCAGCAGGTCAGCATCCACTTCGCGGGCGATAAGGCTTGCGCACCTGTCCTTGTCTATCACAGCTTCAAGGCCTGTTCCGTTGCTCTTTATCGGTATGCCGCCTCCGCCTCCTGCAATAACGACTAAACCGAATTGAAGAATTGGCAATATTGCCTTTCGTTCAAGGACTTTTATCGGCTTTGGCGAAGCTACGACGCGGCGGTAGCCTCTGCCTGCATCCATTATCATGTCCTTTCTGAGCTTTTCCTTGTAGAACGGGCCAATTGGCTTCGTCGGATGCTGGAAAGCAGGATCGTCTTCATCCACAACAACTCGTGTGATTATGGTAACTGATCTGCGGTTTGTCTTGCGCATCAGCGCGCGCTGAATGAAATAGCCGATTTCCCCCTGCGTCATTGCATCAAGCACATCAAGCGGCATGCCTGGCACTTCACGCGTGGCGTTTTGCTGTATAAGCAAGTCGCCGACTTGCGGTCCGTTGCCATGCGCAATCACGACTTCATTGTTCTCAATTACATCTTTCAGCGCGATGACTGCCTTTTCGGCAGTTGCAAACTGCTCCTCCGCAGTTCCCTTCTGGCCTTTTTTTATCAAGGCGTTTCCGCCCAGTGCGATTACGATTCTCATACTTTTCTATTGCACGAAAGAAATAAAAAACAAGGATTATTTTGCCAATCTCTTCAGAAACAATGGTTATGGAAACGGCTAGCATAATCCCTAGTTGTTGACGGTAAATGAGTCTATGACCTTGCCATTATCGTCGATTATTTGCACATCTGCAGTACTACCATTTATATCGATTTTGGCAAAGTGGTAGGCTTCTTCAGCCTTTACGAGGTAAGGTACATTCTGAGGCGTGCTTAGCTCAGCACCTCCGCCCCCAAGCGTCAGGTATTGCGTCCCATTAACCAAGCTTCTTGCATAGTAATGCCTGTGTCCCTGAAGCACCAGCTTGACACCTTCCTGAGAGAAGAGAGGAGTATATTCTTTTGCCATTGTTATCTCCTGTGTTGAAGATTCAACCTGCTCTGTAGGATCAGGCTCGCTAGCACTCCAAGCTGGGGCGTGGAAGAAAACGATTTTCCAGCGTTTCTGTGTTGCCGCAAGGTCTTTCTCAGCCCACGCGTATTGTGCGCTCCCTTTAGCATAATCGCACTTATATTGGTCAAGAGCGATGAAGTGCGCCGGCCCGTAGTCGAAGGAATAATAGAAACATCCATTGTCTACAAATAAGGGGTTTGGCCAATATTTTTTGAACAGCGCCCCTGCCTGCTCTTGGGTTTCCCCAGAACCGCCTACCGCATAGGTTTCGTGATTGCCGATTGCACCTAGTATCGGCAACTGCGCCATCATCTCCATGGAATTCTGGGAACTGCGGTTGAAGTACTCATCATCCCAGAAATTCTCAGTAAGGCCGCGCGCGACATAGTCCCCGGTGTGCAGTAGGATAGTCTGGTGCTCAGCCGGGTTAGCTGCTACGACCCTTAGTATTTGCGTTGCGATTTTATCCCGTTCCATCGCGCTTGTATCATTTTCAGTGGGGTTAGAACGCGTGTCACCATAAGCATAGAAAGTCAATGATACGCTGTCGTTCGGAGGCGCAGTATTGAATGATCCCTTCTGCGAAGTACTATCAACTGAAACGGCGTAGTAATAGACGGTGCCTGCTTCGAGGCCGCTTATGGTATACGAAAATTGATGATCGCCACTTTCTTGCACAACCGCTTGGCCTCCTTCGTACTGCGTTGTCTTTCCCCATGCAATTTTCGCATTGGCCGGAGTCTTGTCAGTCTGCCAAAGCACGGTCATACTGTTGTCATTCCCTGGAAAAAGCAGGTAAGGGCCTTTGCGAAATTGCGCTTTAGGTCCAGCCTCTCCCAAACCAATTGTGCAGTTCTCCTCCCATGACCTGTAGCATTTTTGTGTTGCGTTGCACCATGTGTAGCCTGCCGAGGGAATACAGCCGTGCGCATCCTTATCGCTTCCAGGCGGTTTGTTTTCATTTCCAGGCAGTAAACCCGTGCACATCCAGTTTATCTCCGCAGTCTTGTTTACGACGTTAATCACGCAGGCAGGACTGCAGCCAGTCTTGTTTATATCAAGGCTTATCCACCACGTGCCGGTTATGTTGTTGCACCAATGCTCGGCTTTCAGGCTGCCATTCTGTACGCATCCGCTGTTTGAAGCAATTGACTGTGCTTCAGAGTAGAGCATTTTTGTTCCCGTAGTCGTATCAGCACATTCTTCTGGAGGAAGCAATCCTGTGCACATCCACTGCACATATGCGGTTTTATTTTTAGCATAAACGACGCAGGCAGCTGCACAGCCGGTTTGATTGGTTTCAAGGCCAAACCACCAGGTGCCGCTGTTCTGGTTGCAATTAGAAGTGTTGTCAAACTGGCCTACAGCATTGCATTCACTGTTTGCATAAGCAATCTGCGCTGCTTCGGCAAGTCCAAGCCGTGCACCGCTGGTTGGATCAGTACAATACTGTTCCTCTGGCTGAACGCATCCTGCAAGAATTAATGCAAACACAGTAACCAAAAATAACGCGATTGTTTTTTTCATAAAACCACTGCGTTAACTTTGGTAGGTGTCATTTATATTATTGATTTTTCTTCCAAGTTAGGGGATAAAGGCATATGAAAGTGTGATAGAAACAATGCAGCACTATTACCGGTTCAGAGCTGCGCTGTGAACTGACCCGATATTTAAATAACGTTGCGGCGTTTCATTCCTAATCCATCTGCCAGAGCGAGATTAGCCTTCAGGTTATGTTGCCTACTTTTTATTCCTGGCCAATACCCAGAACTGTTTTTCCCCGCTGAGCTTGAGCACCTTGCTCCAGAGAATTTTGAAGCCCGCATCTTTTATCATTTTTGATGTTTTCTTCGGACTGTAAAAGCTCCAGCACATGGGTACGCCAAGATAATCCTTTTGATATCCTATCCAACCATTTGCATCAGAGCCGCAGACATTGAGGAATATGATGCCGTTTGGTTTTAGAATCTGGTGAAGTTTTTTGTAGATGCCTGCATGCTTTTCACGCGGAATGTGAATAATAGCATAGAAAGAAACTGCAGCATCAAATTCGCCGCGCTTAAACTTCATCTTTGTGATATCCATCTTGAGAAATCTGGCTTTTGGGACATTCTTTTTGGCAAGCTTGATCATTCCATCAGCAAAATCTATACCTGTAACTTTGTAGCCTTTGTCGACAAGGAACTTGGCAACAGGAACTCCTGCGCCGCAGCCAAGATCAATAATTTTAGCGCCTTTCGGAAGCTGTTTTGAAAATTTTGTCAGCAGGGCTTTGCTTTTGTAAATGTTGCGCTGCTCATGGTATGCTTTTGCAATTTTGTCATAACCTTTGCGGACAATTTCTGATTTCGCGTTTGTCATATTCTCACCTTTCTTCTGGTTTTTCAAGCGTTGCGTACTGCTCTAACAACTGTTTTGAGATAAAAACTGCAAACGGCTTCTGGTCACCCGCATCTGCCGCTTCTATAACCTGGTAATATTCTTCTTTGTTTTGTACACTTATGATTACCGGAGGAAATTTCTTTCTGAGCAGTACCCAGTTCATTAGCAATCTTACAGTTCTTCCATTTCCATCCGTAAAAGGATGAACCTGCACCATTCTGTTATGAAGCCAACCTGCCAATTCCAACGGGTGCAATGTTTTCTTTAGGTTGCGGTATTCTAATATGATTTTTTTCATTGATGGGGGAACCTCTTTGACAGTCGGTGGTTTCCATTCAGAGCCGCCTATTCTTACTTCACTATCTCTGTATTTGCCCTGCAATCTACACTTGGTGTTCTTGGTTACCTCATATTGCACTTTCTGAATAAACTTTTCATCCATGACGCCTTTATAGTCTTTAACAAATTCCCATGCATCCTTTCCGTTCATGACCTCTACAACATCTTCTGTCCGAGCGCCCTGGGGGGCGATATTGTCTGAGAGAATAAGGGCAGTCTGTCTTAGTGTAAGCGGATTTCCTTCTATTGCATTGCTGTTGTAAGTAAAGCGTACCAGAAAATCTGTTGGTAGGACATCCTTCGGAAAACTGCGAAAAATGGCAACAGAAGCGTGAAGATCCTCCACCCTTTCAACTATTGCCTTTGGAAGCAATTTTGCCGAATATGGTTTTGGGGCCTTCCTTTCTATTTCTCTGAAAAGCACCTGGAGTTTGTCGTGTGGCGGTACTTCTTTTCCGAGGAATATTCTGACTTTTTTAACTACCGTTGGTGAAATCCGCACATTTTTTACCAAGTAGTAATAATGCCCCCTTCCGTGTCTTTGTTTTTCTATGAATGCCATGATATGGCTACAACTCTAATGTTTATAAATTTTGTGGTCATAATGTCTACAAATTACTGAAAAT
>JAZDDV010000046.1:0-2541 GCA_043809425.1 Microcaldota archaeon
AACCATTCATATCCATTATTTTCCTTATATTTTCTTTTTTTCTTTAAATCATCTTTACTTATCCAGTCAACGCTTTTATCATCGCTCCATTGTTTAGATGATTTAACTTCTCCAATATCTCCAGTTACGGCTTTGAAAAAATGCGTAGCTGTAAAATCATCTGGTTTAGGATTCTCTCCAAATTGCGTAATTACGGCAGGACCATAAAAACCAACTAATCCTGTTTGAGAATATAAAGCCAAATGTAAGCTTGTAATATCTGAATATCCGCAGAGAATTTTTGGATTTCTCTTAATAGTTGCGAAGTCCAAATATTCCAAAGTTTGATGAGATGTATTGCCCCCGATAGTCGTGATTATTGCTTTAATATCTTTATCTCTAAAAGCTTCCATAATATCTTTAGCTCTGTTTTCAGCAGTATCGGAACTAATTCCCAAATTCTTTCTAGCAGTAGGAAATATCTTAACTTTGTAACCTAAATCTTCAAAGAATTGTTTACCTTTTTCCAATCTATGCAAAGTCAAGGCGGCTAGCCCCCCAGCTGGTGCTATGAAGGCAATTGTATCTCCTTTCTCTAACTTTGTTGGTTTTAACAATTTTGTTTCCATACTAGAACTTAAATTTAGTTGATATAAAAAGCATTCGGTTTCTGGTTTTAATCTGACGCTAACTTTACAGCTCACGTTTTTGCCTACTGCCATAAAAATATTTGCCTCTAATAGCTAATTGATGCTTGGGTGGAAAGTACTCAAAGAGGGGGAGTACAGGCTTGATCTTCCAAGGCTCAGCGAAGATGAGGAGCGGATGATTGAGCTTGTGGAAGAACGGTTCAAGGAGGCCGTACGCGTCCGCGAGCTGCAGACCAGGGAAGAAAGCCAGTCCTTCATAAGGCAACTACTTATTGCGGCAGCAGAAGACAGCGGCATAGCACTTGATTCAGACCAGGTGGATTACCTGGCAGCTGCAGCGCATCTGCACATCTATGGTTTTGCATTCATGGACCTGCTGGTCGCTGACCAGACGATTGAGGAAATAAGCGTTATAGGGCTTGAAAAGCCGGTTTACGTCTATCTTCGCAACAAGGGCTGGCGCAGCGTCAATGTCTGCTTCACCACTGAAAAAGCAATCAGCGACGTGGTAAACAAGATGGCCCGCAGCCTGGGCAGGCACATAACGCTGCAAAACCCGCGGCTTGACGCCATGCTGCCAGACGGCAGCAGGCTGCATGCATCGCTACCGCCTATTTCCCAGGGTGAAATAACCATCAGAAAATTCCGCTCCCGGCCGTTTTCACCCAGGGAGCTGGCAGACCTCGGCTCCACAACTCCGGAGGCGCTCGCATTCCTTTCGCTTATCATGCAAGGAGATAACAGCGTGCTTATCGGAGGCAACACCGGCAGCGGCAAGACAACGCTGCTCAACGCCCTATTCAGCTTTGTGCCTGCAGACGAGCGCGTGCTTATCGCAGAAGAAACCCCTGAAATTAACATACCGCACGCGCACCAGCTAAGGCTTGTGGCAAACCGTGACATGAACATAACGCTCAAGGACCTGATGTATGATTCGCTGAGGATGCGGCCAGACCGGATGATAGTGGGCGAAGCAAGAAACAAAAGCGAGTTCGAAGCATTGTTCGACGTATTGCTTGCAGGCCAGGCAAGAGGCAGCTATGCAACGCTGCATGCGCAAGGTGCAGTAGAAGCAGTGCAGCGCATGAAAAGCTTTGGCATAGGCGACCTGGACCTGGAGGCAGTGGATTGCTTGGTAATCCAGCGCAGGATGCTTGTGTACGACCCGAAGAAAAGAAAAAACACAGAGCTGCGCAAAATGACTGAGATCGCAGAGATAAACAAGGGTGCGAAAGTGCTGTTTGATTTTGACAATAAAAGGCAGCAGCTGCGGTTTAGGAGTGGCGGCAGGCTGCTGGAAAGAACGGCGGAAAGCTTTGACATGAGCGCAAGAGAAATGAAAGAAGAGCTGACTGCACGCACCCGGCTTATTGCAAAAGCGGCAGTGGAGTTCCTGCCATTCTACGAGGAGTTCCAGCAGAAGATGTATGGCATCAAAACGCAGGTGAAATAGTGCTGCTGAAAACACTGGTAAGCAATTTGAATTATTTCCCTGACATTGAGCTGGAAAGCAATATCCTCAGGCCGCTGGAAAAACTTTATCCGAATGCTGCAGTGGGCCGCTATTTCGGCGCTTCATTCATCATTGCCGCATTGCTTGGAATCTTCATGGCAACGCTGCTGGCACTTGGCAACTTCGACATTACGACAACTGCACTTGGGGCATTCGGCCTGTTTAGCGTCGTACTAATGTTCCTAATGCTTCTGCCTTCGTTTGAACTCAGCAGAAAAACAAGAATAGTAGAAGCGGAAATGCCATTTACGCTGCGCACCATCGGCATGCTGCGCAACATGAATGTTCCATTCATGAAAGCCCTTGCCATGGCTGCAGAGGAAGAAGGTGAGATGGCAGTAGAGCTGCGGAAAATAGTTGCAGATGTGGCAAACGGCATAACATTGGAAAAATCACTTG
>JAZDDV010000047.1:0-24702 GCA_043809425.1 Microcaldota archaeon
TTAAGATGCTCAAACTGCATTTGCTTTTTAAGCAGCGCTAATTGCGTGTCCTTGCCAGTACCGTCTATGCCTTCAAAAACAATGAACATCATTTCGCCCCGATGCTGCAGGTGCCAAGCACGTAGCCTTCGCCAACGCCAATTATCGCAGCCCTATTATAGTAAGCCGTTTCATTGCCTTGCTGCACGTACAGCGACATGCCATCACTGTTTATCATATCCATGCAGTCTGCATTGGTAGTAGTTTTATTGAATCCGGTTAGCGAAGCTGCTACACAACGCTCGTTTTCCATGGAAAGGTAGATAACATTCCTGTTTGCCAGGCCGCTGCTGCCGGCAAAGTCAACGCCGCATTCTAGTATGTTTCTGCTGGTGAGATTGCTGCTCACGTTGCGGATGTCCATCACCACATATATCTTCTTCGCCTCGGAAAGCAGCGAAAGGAACGTTTCCTGGTTTATTTTGGCTCCTTTGTTGAATTCCGGCACCGCATTACTGTCCGGAGGTTGCGGAGTATAAAAGAAAATGAAAATACCCGCTGCCACCACAAGAATGCCGATTACCAGCGCAATCATCCACTTGTTTTCTTCAGCCATAGGAATCACTTGAACATGGTTGCTATCGGGCAGGCATTGTAGTAGTCTGTTGAAGCCTTGATGTCAGCCGAACTGAAGAATATGGTCTTGAGCTCGGGTTTCTCTATAGTCGTAGAAGGCCCGAGCGTTATCACCGAATCATAGGCCGTCAGCGCAACCTTGCAGTCGCCGCTGAACTCATCGCCGTTCTTGGTGCAGCCCGAAGCAGTCAACGCGTACACATCAACAGTCTTGTTCTTCTCTTTTATGACGTCTGAAAGTGAGCTGGCGCATTCATTTATGCCCTTTGATTCTGCGTCCGTAGCCAGGCTTAAATCAGCTACTACTGCGACTTTGTTCTTGCTGCTGAAGTCGTAGAGGAACTCGTCCATGGTCGCATCAAATGCGGTCTTGTCCATGAAGAAGAACAGCAGGCCTGAGAAGATGCCCACGAAAAGCATTATTATTATGAATGCGGCGCCAAGCACGTATTTTATCTGCCTTGTTTTCTGTATGCCTATCAATCCAAGGAACACCAAGAAAACAATCGCGCCGAAAGAGACGAACACCAGCAGGCTGAAGCCGCCTAATGCAGCGTAGCGGTTCTCCGGTATGGCATTGGCATCTGCCAGTTTTGTAGCAGCTACGATATTTTCCAGTCCCTGGTTCATCTTCATTGCGAATGTCCTGAACGGAGTTGTTGCCGTTGCAATCGGGCTGTTCGAAACAGTTTTAAGCAGCGCGGCTCCGTCTGTTGTAGCTGTAGTATAATTATCCTTTAGCTCCGCTGCCTTTTCCGGAGCCATTCCGTCAATGAAGTCCGCATTAAGCGCTTCAATGCGCGTTTTCAATGCATTATAACCGTCTAAATCGCCGCCTGAAAGGTCGCGGGTTCCCAGCTGGAATATGTAATAGTTTGCGTTCATTTTCGCTTCCGTGGTTTCATTATAAAGTAAGAAAAGCCCATCAGTCTTTTTCTGCAAATCGTTTGTCATGCTTTCATACTGGTCTATGTCCCCGTCCAGTCCGGTGAAGTTGGCTGCGTTTATCCTGCTGCGGATGCTGGTGCGCAGCGCCTGCATCTCGTCTGCCTTCATCATCACTGAAGTATTGGCAATAAGCTTGTAGCCTGCAGCTGCCTCCTTCTCAACAATCTGGCCTTTTTTCTCCAGAGGCGCAAAAGTCGCATCGTATCTCTTCGTAGTCTCGGTGTTCTGGTAGTAGAGCACGCGTTCGTGGGTTCTTGTACCGACTGCAGCGGAGTTGTCCTGGTAATTCACCAGCGGCTGTATTTTTACGCTGAGCGTATCCAGCTTTGGCAGGAGCGCGTCCAGTATGGTCGTATCCAGTTCTAGAGACGGGCATATGCCGTAGCACACGCCTTTGCACGCACGCACATCCGCGCTATCATTCAATCTCGGATATCTGAAAATCGTTGATTCTATCTTGCTCGCGTAGGTCTTCAGTTTTGGAATATTCGTTTTCATGTAGTCTACTGTTGCTACAATATTGTCCGGTGTTGCGTTGTTAAGCATGTAGGTCATGTTATTTAGGATGTATTCGGTGCCGAAGCTTGCCGTGGAGAAATCCACCAGCGGCTGGTATATCTGAGTCGGGCTTCCCCAGCCCGTTGCCTCGTGGTACGCCTGGTAAAGCAGCTTGGACTGCATGTCGCAGCTTTCATTGTCATGGCACCACAGCATCTGCTTCTTGCCGTTTATGTAAACCTCTATGCGCTGGTCGTTGAAAAGCGCCTTGTTGCAGCTGTCCTCCTCCTGATTCTTGAAAGTGCCATAGCCGTTGTTCCTGCTCACATCGTAAGCAGCCACCATATCGCGCAGCTCCTGCAGCTCCGCATCGCTCGGATAGTTCTGCGCTAAATAGAATTTGCGCATCACGCTGCTGCTTTCGCTGCTGTCATTGACTAGTTCGCCGTTCTTCAGCAGGAATGTCTCCACGCTGTTGAAGTACACCACCGAGTAGGACTTGCCGTCCAGGGTGAAGTTTTTGTACGTAACACTGACGTTCCCTTCGCTTGCATAAAAGTAATTTGCCGGCACAAAGGAAAAAACCAATCCCAATATTATCAGGACAAAGAATACTGCACGGGTTTTCATAAGCTGATTATTGCTAAATTCCTATTTAAATCTTATGTTTTATATTCTTCCTCATGGAATTTGATGAGCTGCTCATCACGACCGGTGTAGACGCACTCGTAAAGATCGTAAAACTCAACGGACGCATAGAGCTCAGCGTTTGCGCCGAGGAGCTGAACCTCCCATCAGACACGCTGGAGGAGTGGGCCCGCATCCTGGAAGAGGAAGGCATACTCAAGGTGGAATACAAGCTCGCTAAAGTATTTCTCGTCTGGGTACAGCCTGCGGAAGAGGAGATTGAAGAGGAGCGGAAGGAGTTCGCCGCGGAAAAAAAGAGCGCGCTGAAGCAGGTGGAAACGGCAAGGGCGGATATAGCGCCTGAGATGGAAAAAGTAATTGAATTGCAGAAATCATTCTCAACAGTTTACGACAAGCTGTACAAGCGGCTTGGAGAAATGGAAAAATCGCTTTCGCCGGTGCTGGTTAGCAAGGGCGAGTCGGAGAAGCGCTACGGCGACAGCCTGAAGCGCGTTGCCGATGTGACTGCGCGTTTAGAGCAGCTGCGCAGCGAGGTCGTCAAGCTGCAGGCAGAGATGAAAAATAAAGTAGCCGTAGTGAGCGGCGCTGAAAGCGAGAAATCATTTGCCAAGATAAAGAAATCGCAGGATGAGCTTTTCTCCATGATGAGCGAGCTGAAAGAGCTGAAGCGCGCCATGGAAACGACTACGGAAACAAAGGCGCAGATGCCATCAGCTTTCGAGCTGAAGAAAAAATACGATTCGCTGGCAAAGGATTTTGCCGACGTCAGGAACCGCAACTCGTCGTTGCGCGAAGACCTAATAAGCATAAAGGAAGGCACGGAGATTGTTACAACCGTAAGCGGTTCGCTGAATGATTACGTAAAAAATACATCTACACTGAAAAAAGAGCTGGCCGAGCTTTCCAGCCAGGCAGACACGCTTTTCGAAAAAGTGCGGGACGTGGATGCGAGAGTTAAGGAAAGCTTTGATACTATTGGCCGATTTTCCGATTCGCTGGAGACTGCCAAAGGCATAGTCACCCGCTTCCCTTCGCAGGAAAAAATCCGTGAGGAAGTGGAAGATCTGCGCTCCAAGGAAAAAGACATCGAAGACAAGCTTAATGCGCTGAAAAAGATACTGGAGCTGGCAGGAGGCACTAAAGTCTCTGCAGCTGAGGCAGAAGAGCTTATGGAGCGCATAGACGGCAAGGTAAGGGAGCTCAAGGAAGAATCGCTTTCCGTTTCCGAATCGTTGGAAGAGGAGAAGAACCAGTTCCTGGCATTTCAGCAGGTGCGCGATCGCGTCGTGCCGTCCATCCGCAACTACCAGCTGGAAATCGACAAGCTGGAGAAGGAGCTGCTGGAAATAAAAAAGATGGCTGCCCTGGAGCAAACTGACATTAGGGAAGATGCGAAAAAGGCAACGGAGAAGATGGGCAAGGGCGAAGTGCAAAAGCTCAGCGAAATGGCAGCTGAAATCAAGGAAAAGAAAAAGCTGCTGGATGACATCAGCAGCTCGGTTTCCGAGCTTGTGGAGACTGCTGAGAACCTCAACAGGCGGCTTTCGCTGCTTTCCAGCCAGGCAAAGCTGATTGAAATCCGCGCAGCGCCAAGCGCTGAAGGCGGCAAGGGCAAGAAGGAAGCTGTTGCAGAGGAAGAGCAGGCCAAGGAAGCCTATGTCAAAGAACAGCTGAAGCTTACCAAAGAGGAGGAAAAGGAATTCGTAAAGAAGCGCGAGGAGTTGAAGAAGCTTATCACCAAATTGTGGGAAGAAGACTCCAAGCCAAGCAAGAAGAAAGGCTAGAGTCCGATAAGCCCTTCGAGTTTTCTTATTATTCTTTTGTGATGCGGCTCGTGAGTTTCATGTTTTTTCTCAGGCTCAGCCTTGTGCGCTTTGGCAGCAGGCTTCGCCTTCTTTGCCGGTACTACTTTCTTTCCTGATTTCTTCGCCGGTTTGCCCTTTGCTTTCTTGACCGTTTTGCCTTTGACCGGTTTAGCTTTCGTCTGCGGTTTCTTCACTGTCGGCTCTGCGTACTCTTCAGTTGCCTTTGCCAGCAGCTCCATGTAAACATCCTCGCGGTTTGTAGGCGTAACTAAAAATATCTCGCCGCTGAAGCCGTAGGTAGCTACAAACTCTTCGTTAATGGATGCGATCACAGGCGTCTTCGACTCCAAAACCTTGTCCAGCAGGTCAACAAACTTTCTGCTTTTCATTTCCATCCTGCCTATCTCATCTATAATAATTACATCTGCTTTGGCATTCATGGCAGGAATTGCTATGCTTTCAAATGAGCCTACTTTCACTTCATATCTGCCTACTCTTGGCCCGCCGCCTTTAGTCGAGGCAAGCTCTGCAACTTGTCCGGTGCGCAAATCCTGCACCCAAAATCCCTGCCGAGTGCCGTGCTCAGACTGGTCCGGCGTGATGAATCCGCCTACTTTCACTCCGCGTTTTTTCAGCTCTTCCACTACCTTTCGAAGAACAGTTGTCTTTCCAGCCTTAGGCAATCCGGTTATGAAGAAGTTTCGTGGCATAGCGAAACCTAGGCAGCCACGCTTTAAAAATCTGCTATCCTTCGCGGGTTATGACAAAATCAGCAACTGCCACGAGCGCGTCTTTGTATTTGGACGGCTTAAGCAGTTTTACGTCTTCTTTTGCAGCAGCCACAAGCTCTTTTGCCTTGTCTGAGGCAAATTCTATCGCATCATACTTCTTCATGAGTGCTATGATCCTATCAATGTCTTCTTTCCTGTCGCTGTGGCTTGAAAGAGTTTTCTTCAGCTGCTCTGCCTCCTGCTTACTGGCAGATGCCAATGTTTTAATGACCATGAGCGTGCGCTTGCCTTCGGTGATATCGCCGCCTATTTCCTTTTTGTACTTCTCAAAGTTTCCCGAGACGTTGAGTACGTCATCATAGATCTGGAATGCGATGCCTATTTTTCTGCCGTAGGATTCCACTTCATCCTGCTCTTTTTCCGTTGCGCCTGCCAAATACGCTCCAATGCGGCACGATAATCCGATAAGCGCAGCGGTTTTCTTCTCTATCATATTATAGTAGTCAGCTTCGCTGATGTTGAATTGGTTATTGCGCTCCCAGTAGATTTCTATGCCCTGGCCGTCAACGACTTCGGTGAAGCCGCCGGAGCACATTTTCATGACTTCAACTAGCTTAGCCGGTTCCATTTTCAGCGCACTCAGCTCATGCCATATGAGCGTATATAATGCATCGCCGGAATTAAGCGCCATTGCTATCCCATGGCTGATGTGCAGCGTCGGTTCGCCTCTCCTGAATTTGGAGTCATCTTCTATGTCATCATGGATCAATGTGAAGTTGTGGAACATCTCAATGATTGCAGCAGTTCTCTTTAGCTGTTCATACTCTTTACCGCTGAATGCCCGAAAGCAAAGCAGTGATAGCAGCGGCCTTATGCGCTTTCCGCCGCGCCGTATGAACGGCATCAGCGGCCCGTAAATCTTCTCATCCTTGCCTTTCAGTGAAGACTCAATCTGCCGTTCGATGTCTGTCATCTCCTCTTTGACAGTGCCGTAGAAGTCCATGCGGTAAACATAAACAGCAGAGTTTAAAAGGAAAACGCTGGCATAGCTAACGTATTCTGATTAAACCAAACCAGGTGTTGATATGACTGAAGAATTGGTGACTAAGCTTTTGGAAGGGAATAAGGCCTATAGGACAGGCAAGGTGCAATTCGACGTAGGCGCAGCAAGAGACGCCACCAAAGGCGGGCAAAAGCCTTTTGCCACAATCGTCAGCTGCAGCGATTCGCGCGTAGTGCCTGAATTCATATTCAACTGCAACTTAGGTGAAATATTCATCGTCCGCACCGCAGGCAACGTAGTTGACAAGGTCTGCCTGGGCAGCATTGAATACGGAACAGAGCATCTGCATACTCCGCTGCTTGTTGTTCTTGGCCATGAGAAGTGCGGCGCAGTCACTGCAACGTGCCAGGGCGGCCACTGCGAAGGCCACATCAAAGACGTTGTTGCTGCAGTGAAGGAAGGAGTGAAAGACAACAAGGACGTGGAAAGCGCGGTAAAAGACAATGTCAAGGCAGTGGCAGCAGCCATCCAGAAGAAAAGCAGCATTGTCGATCATCTTGTGAAAAAAGGAGAGCTTAAGATTGTAGGCATGAAATATTATTTTGAAGACGGCCGCGTGGAACTGGTGCCGCTATAAGTGAGCCTATGGTTGAGGAAACCGCAAGTGAAAAAATATACGTGCTTAAGAAATGGATAAAGACCCTCTCCAGCTTCTCGGGAAGCGGGACCGAGATGATATCCGTTTACATAGCCGCAGGCTCGCCAATTCACGAGATGGGCAACAAGCTAAGGCAGGAAATGAGCCAGGCAAGCAACATCAAATCCAAGAGCACCAAGCTCAACGTTCTCAGCGCGCTGGAGCGCATAATAGGCCATTTCAAGCTGTTCAGGCAGACGCCGCCCAATGGCCTTGCCGTATTCGCAGGTAACATTTCCAATAACTCGGCAAAGATTGACGTGCAGCTTTTCTCCATCGAACCGCCCGAGGCGCTGAAAGCAGGCATCTACCGCTGCGACAGCAAGTTTTTCCTCGAGCCTCTTGAACGCATGCTGGGCACGCGCGATTCCTACGGCATAATCGTTCTTGACGGCAGGGAAGCGACTCTTGCCATAGTAAAAGGCACGGAAGTCCGGACTGTAGATAAAGTCACTTCGCTGGCGCATGCGAAGATCAGCAAGGGCGGTCAGAGCCAGAGAAGATTCCAGCGGCTGCGCGAAGAGAGCATAGAATACTACTACAAGCACATCGGCGAGAAAGTGGACAAGCACTTCCTTGACCGAGTGAAAGGCATCGTAGTCGGAGGGCCAGGTCCGGTGAAGGAGAATTTCCTGCGGGAAAAGACATTCAACTACCAGATAAAAGTTATCGGCGTAGTTGATACGGGCTATACGGACGACTACGGCATTCAGGAAGTGATTTCCAAAAGCGAATCGCTGCTTTCCCAGCAGGAAATGGTACATGAAAAAAACCTCATCAACCAGTTCATAAAGGACGTGGTGCATGAAGGCCTTGCAACGTACGGTGAAAAGGAAGTGCGCAATGCGATTCTGACAAAGCAGGCGGAGCGCGTGCTGCTTTCCGAAGGGCTTGACTACAAAATCGTCAAGTACAAATGCCCTGCCTGCAGCAAGGAATTCACCAAACTGACAAGGGAAAAGCCCGAGGCAACAGTAACGTGCGAGTGCGGCGGTTCAGGCAAAATGACAGAGGTAAAAGACCTGATTGACGATCTGGAAGCGCTTGCCCGGCAGCAGGAGATACCTGTTGAGATTATTTCTACCAATACTTCGGAAGGTTCGCAGTTCCTGCAGGGCTTTACCGGCACCGGCGCGTTCCTAAGATACAAAACCCGGACCTGAGCTACTGGTATTCAGTCGGGCATGCAGGGCATTGCGGATTCTGTCCCGGGCAGTCGCTGCAGGCAAATGTCTGTTTTTTCTTGCAGCAGCAGCTGTCCCACCCTGCAATATTATCAACCCGGTAGAAACCGCTTCTTATGCAGGTTGTTTGGCATGTAACCGGTTCTTCCCTTGCAGCATCAAGACACGCCTGCGCATCTGCCTTGCCATGGCCAGTGCCTAGCACTGCAAATCCTGAGCCCATTTCTGCACATATGGAACCGCAGTTGAGTGTTGGCGGATAAACGCATTGGCAGTTGCTTCCACACACTCCTCCATCGCAGATTCCTGCAGTGCCATCGCATTGTTCATTATTATTAACGATGCCGTCGCCGCAGTAGGTCGGCTTGGTAATGCAGTAGCAGCTGCTGCATATTTTTCCGCTGCTACAGTCGCTGTCTTGCTCGCATTGTTCAGGACTTTCAATTTTCTGATTTCCGCATACTGCCGGTGCCTTGCAGTCCGCATCAACTGTACAAGCATCCATTCCTTCGCCGTCTACCTGTATGCATTTTTCATTGCTGCATTCTGCATGTTTCGGCGCTATGGCAGGTGCGCACTGATCATTTGTCTGGCAGGTATCTTCACCTGCTCCGGCAACATCAACGCAGGCGTTTTCAACGCACTGCTTATGGGTAGCCTGCTGCGTAGGCGATTTGCATTGGCAGTTCTGGCAGGTATCGCCAGTATTCTGGCATCTTCCAGTCACCGTATTGCCATGGTCGCATTGCTCCGGCGCAGTTATCCTGCCATCGCCGCACACTGCCTCGATGGTTTTGCATTTGCAGATGTAACACCCTTGGCCTTGCGGGCAGATGTCTGTTTTTACGCTTCCACCATCGCAGTCTTCGTTTGGAGAAGAAATCTTCCCATCGCCGCAAACAACTGATGTTTCCAGCTGCTTGCATTCGCACTTTTCAGTGCAGTATTTTCCCTCAGGGCATTTGTTTGTGCTTGTATTTGCATAATCGCACCCTTCGGGAGCGGTTATCTTCCCATCGCCGCAAATTGCCTCTTCAGGCTCTTCACAGTCTTGGTCATACATGCACTGGTCTTCGCCTTCACCCTCGACCACTATGCATTCGTAATGCGAACATTCCGTATGAGTTGTAACATTTGGAGTGCTTTCCATCTGGCCGCAGTAATCTCCTACCTTTGGGCATAATACTGAATCTACTCCGTCACCTTCAATTACCTTGCAGATTTTTGTAGAATCTTCGCAAATCACATGGCAGCATCTGCACTTTCCTACTGGTGCGGTGTAAGTCCCTTCCTGGGTCTGGTTCTCTGCTCTTGCCCATGCGCTGGTTTTTCCCTTTGCCCAGTCAAACGCTTCCTTGTCGGTTACAGAACCGTCGCCATTCGAATCTGCTTCGTGGCTTGCGGTCTCGTTTGTCTTGGCCTGTACGAAAAAGCCTGTGAATATGCTTCCGCCTGCTGTCCATCCCCAAGCAACCCTATCAGTTGAAGTCGGGGTTATTATCGTAGTTCCGTTTCCTGCAAGCGTTGGCGCAGCAGTGCCGCTGTAGCAGGAGAAATACATCACTGTTTTGTAGCAGGATTTTATTTTCTTTATGAAATCAGACAGCTGGTAGGAAAACATGCGGCCTCCCTCCGGGCTGCCATGATCCGTTATTACTCCAGAATCATTGCTTCTGAAGGCAGGGTTAATCGTTATCTTGTGAAAATTGCCGCTTCTACCTGTGGCATCCCAGTTTGCAACCCCTCCATCAAGCGCACCAACGCCTGTCACCCAGTTTGTTGCGCCGGTTGTCTTGTGCTTGTATTGCCAGAATTCCACGTTGCTTCCGTGGCCAGCAAGATAGATAAAAACATTGTCGCAGCATTTTGCCTTGGCTATCATAGTATTAAAGTTGTCGCGCACGGTCGCAAGCGTTGTAACACCATCACTGTTCGGGTCAGTTGCCTTCGTAGTTAGGTAGATTATGTTTGCATCGGTGTAATCCTCGCCCCTAAGGTAGTTGTACATCTGTGCCGTATCGCCGCGGAACATCTGCTCGTCGTAACCGGTTATTACAAGCGCATATTTTTCACCGACTTCCTCACAGCAGAAATCATCCGGAAATGGAACTGGGGTGCCTACTGGAATCGTTGAGCCGGCAGCTGCAAGGGAAAAGAACTGATATCGAAATTCATAAGGGCCAGCAGAAGGCCTAAGGTCAACGTTTGCGTTTTTCGGATATACTATATTGTTCTTGTTATCTCTTTCGTCACTTGTTCCCCAATAGGTTACACCATTTATTATGGGCGCAGCGGATTCATTGTACACTGAGTAGCTTGCGTCGTCAACATTTACCAGCACGAATTTGACAGGATGATCGAATGGAGCAAGAGGTTGAGTATCGACAAGGAAGAACCACGCTGCTTTAGTAAGCGTCAGGTTGTAATCGCCTTCGTCTCTTGGGAATGTGACTGTGGTGCCTGCTTTCAAAGGGCTTCCTATAGTATATACATAGTAGCCGTTGCTTCCAACAACTTCGCTCACCACAAGCGAGAGTGCGTCATTCTTTGACAGAGGCAAGGTATAGCTGCTTTTTGGAGCCTGCGGCTTTACGCAGCTCTTTGCATAATCCCGTTCTATGAACTGGGCAAAGTTTCCCATGCCCGTTGCGTCAGTTCCGTTTATCCTTTTGAGCAGCAGTTTTGCAGTAGAATTCGGCGCTGTTGCCAGATAGGCGTTTACCGCTGCTTTGGCGCTGTTCACCTTTGCCTGGGCATTTTTCATGTCACTCAGCAGGGCAGTGTAATCTTTTGTGCAGTCAACCCCGTTTTTTGCATAGTAATCAGCTTCATTGACATACTGCCAATTCAGCTCGATTATTCCCAGCGTTGCCAGTTGCGCGTCCACAAGCGGCAGGTATTTCGCATAATTCGGATCGCCGGCCATGCTATCCTTTATAATCGTGACCTTTTGCCGTGCAGATTCTGCTGCCACTTCATTGTTTGCCTGATAGATGTCGCTGTTCAGAGCTTCAAGCTGCGGGCCGTATTTGTCTTCTGTGTCAGTTGTTCCAGACGGGCCGAATGGCAGCTGTGTGCAGCCGGTAAGCACAAAAATCGACAGGAATATCACTAAAGCCAGGGGAATCAATCCCCGATTACCAAATTCTCCCATGGTTTTGGTTTTGGAGATAATGAATATAAATCTTCGGCAACATTGTTTTACGGTGTTGAGATGGACTTAATTTCCATAAGGGATACAAACAAGGAGACGGTGGAAGATATCCTGAAGCTTGCCGAGGATATCGCAGACGGTAAGAAAAAACCAAAGCGCGAAGGCATATTGGCTACATTATTCTTTGAGCCTTCCACGCGCACTAAATTATCATTCCAGTCAGCTGCCAATCGTTTAGGCATGAAATACGTTGATTTCCTTCCGGAAACCAGCTCGCTGAAAAAAGGCGAGAGCTTTTTGGACACAGTACGCACTGTGGAAGGCTATGCCGATGCCTTGGTCATTAGGCATCCGGCTGAGGGAGCTGCAAGGCTTGCTGCTGATGCGCTGAAAAAGCCTATAGTTAACGGCGGTGACGGGGGCAATCAGCATCCTACCCAGACGCTTATTGATTTGTTCTCAGTAAAACGATTCAAGGGAAAGATAAAAGGGCTTAATGTCATGCTGCACGGGGATTTGAAGCATGCGCGTGCCATGCGCTCATTTGTCTATGGCTTGGCGATGTTCGGAGCAGATGTCACGCTCAGCTCGCCCAAGGGCCTTGAGATGGATACCAATTATCTTGAGGAAGTAAAGAAAAAATTCGGCTTAAAGGCAACAGTAACGAACAAGCCTGATTTCTCCGCTGCCGACGTAGTCTACGTTTGCCGGATACAGGCAGAAAGATTTGCAGACCCAGTTGAGGCCAAGCGGGTAAGCGATGAATTCATGATACGGAAAGAGGATTTGAAAGATGCCAAGGACGACCTGGTAATCCTTCATCCGCTGCCCAAGATAAACGAAATCGACCCGGCTATAGATTTAATGCCGCAGGCCAAGTATTTCGAGCAGGCTCACAACGGCGTGCCACTAAGGATGGCGGTTCTTGATTATGTATTGTCCAGGTGATATGCTATGTTAAACGTTGATACTATTGAAATGGGAACAGTCGTAGACCACATCCAGGCAGGCAAGGGTTCAAAGGTGCTTAAGCTGCTTGGCATCGATGAGAACTATCCGCACCGTGTTGCACTAGTCATGCATGTTTCAAGCAAGAAGATGGGCAAGAAGGATTTGGTTAAAATCGAAGGCAAGATAATCAGCGAGGAGCATATCAATGCGATTGCGCTGCTTTCTCCAGGCGCTTCTGTTAATATTATCAAAAATAGCAAGGTCGAGAAGAAATTCGAAGTTAAGCTGCCTGATAAGTTAGAGGGCGTCGGTACGTGCCCCAATCCGAACTGCATCACCAACAAGGACGTAGCGCCAAAACAGTTCAAGAAGGAAGATGACAGCAACTTCCGCTGCCACTACTGCGAAAGGCTTTTCCACGCAGATGAACTGGTATGAAATTTAAGGCAGTAGGCAGCAGCTACGTGCTCAGGTTCGACAACGGCGAGGAGATTGTCGCCGCATTAATCTCTTTTTGTTCGCAGCAGAAGATTTCCGCTGCAAGTATATCTGCAATAGGCGCTGCCCGCGACGTGGAAATAGCTGAATTTGACGTAAAAGAGAAAAAATACAATGTGAAAAAGCTTTCGGGCAACGTGGAAATAGTTTCCCTGCTTGGCTTCATTACCATGGCAGAAGGAAAGCCGCATGCGCATCTGCACATCTGCGTTGCAGGCCCTGATTTCAAGGCATTCGGCGGCCATTTGAACAAGGTAGTAGCCAGCCCGACCTGCGAAATGCTGGTGCAGTCGCTGCCAGGTACCATAAACAGGAAAAAAGACGCAGACAGCGGCCTGCTGCTGATGGAGCTGTGAGTAGATGATAGCAACAGGAATTCTTTTTGCAATTGCCGCCATGCTCTTCTGGGGCATTGCCGACTTTGTCCTGATGATGGCGATAAGGAAAACATCTTCTTTCAAGGCGTTCTTCTGGAACCAGACAATTGCAACAGTGATTTTTCTTCTTGCAATCCCGTTTATTCTGCCGCTTGCGCCAATGTCTCCCTGGATTTTGCTGCTGCTTGTTGCCAACGGCTTTTTGGCCGCTGCCTCATTCTTCGTCTTCTGCAAGGCTCTTGATGCAGGTCCGCTTTCCCTTGTCAGCCCGGTATCCGCATCCTTTGGCGTCCTAACGCTGCTGCTGGGCATTATTTTCCTGCACGAGGTGCCAACGCTGCTGCAGCTTGCAGGCATCGTTATAGCAATAATTGGTCTGATTCTTGCCTCATTCAAATTGCAGGAGCTATTGAAAGTCAAACTGCATCTTGCATCAGACGGGCTCAAGTACGCTTTTCTTGCCATGATTGCCTGGGCAGTTTTCTATATCCTACTTGACCCGCTTATCGCAAGCATCGGCTGGCTTCAGACGATAGTATTCCTGAGCGTTTTCGCATTTATTTTCATTCTGCTCTATGCATTCTGGAAAAAAGAGCAGGTTTCAGTGCCGCTTTCCGACATTCCAATTCTTGCCGGTGCAGGCGTGTTGGGCGTGCTTGCCTACAGTTTCTATGGAATCGGAGTCACAACTGAGATAACATCCATCGTTGCGCCAGTCACTTCGCTTTATCCGATGGTGACAGTGCTGCTGGCGTGGATTTTCCTGAAAGAAAAAATAGAATGGAACCAGGCAATTGGCATTGCATTGATTATCATCGGCCTGGTTGTGCTTGCGCTTTAACGTTATTTCAGCAGCTTCATCTCTTCTTTAGCAATTTTATTGCATGCCGCTTCCGTATCAAGTGCTCTAATACCGTTTGAGATAAGTTCCGGAACCTGTTTCAAGCCCATCTCCCATAAGAACACAGTTGTTAGGGCTGGAACTATGAGCTCCTTACCTAGCTTCCCAAGCAGTTGGAAAGACGCAGTAGGTGCGTTCTTTAGTACTTCCATGAAACTATCGGCACCAAAAGCAACCGCCCCCGTACCTATAATCAGCAGTAGGCCTGCATAGCCAATGCCAACAAGGCGGCTGAGTGCGTTCGCACCCTTGATAACGCGTTCATCGCTTTCAAATCTTTCTATCTTGAGCTTCTCATCTTTTGCCCTTGCAACTACATGACCAATGTGTTCTTGGAAAACATATGCTGCATTCGGCTTGAGTGGAGTTTTCTTAACATCAACTTCATAACCCTCCAGCGTCAGCTTTGCGAATTTCTTTAACTCGGCTCTTACTGCGCGCCTGTCGAAGAAACCTATCCTTTCCTTAAGAATTACCTGTTGTGCAACTTTCATATTTTCACCTGATTTTATTGTGTTTACACGTGTTTAAAAAGGTATTGATGACTATCCTTTGAACTTAAGCACGACGAAAAGATGGTCCTGGTCAAATGGCTCGATCATTATTTTTTCAAGCACTTCGAAATGCTTCTCCAGCTTTAGCAGCACTTTCTCAAAAACAACTTTCGGCTCTAGGGTGACATCGATGCACTGGGATTTTATGCAGAGCATGGCAATGCCGCCTTTTTTCAGGAACTGCTGGCAATTCTTTATCAGTATGTCATCCTGGTCTGGCTGGGCAACGTCCTGATACACCGCATCCACCTGCCCGACTTCAGCATAATCAGCAGGCATCCGTGCATCAGCATGTATCGGCACGATATTATGCCTGTGCTCCGCGAGCTCCATCAGCCGCCTTATCATCTGCGGTGCAATCTCAACGGCATATATCTCGCCGTGCGTCATGATGTCTGAAAGATGGGAAACCGTAGTGCCTGTTGAAGCTCCAAGATAAAGCAGTTTAGCATCTTTGGCAAACGGGAATGTCTTCAGCCCTTTTTTCATGGCTGCGGCAAGCTTGCTCCGGAATGGATTCCAGGTGCGGTATTCCTTGCCGTTGCTGTGCACTATTTTTTCAGTGTAAACCTTTTTGCCTTTAACCAGGTTTTCCGTCAACAGGTCCCGACCTTCTTCGTAGACGCCTGCGAATTTCTCGTTCACCTGTCAAGCACCTTTGTTTCAATGCTTCCTGCCGTCAGTTTGTTCAGCCGGTCGTACACTTCACTCTGCGCGCCTGCGAATATTTCAATGACAACAACCAGGCTGCCGTCTGAAAGCCACTGCTCCTTCTGTATGCCGTAACTTTTCAGCGTGCCATAGGTGCGGTGCGCGTATTCCGGTGGCACTTTCACTGCGACTTTGACTTTTTCGAATTTAATCGGCAGAATCAGTATAAGTTCCTTGACTATGGCTGGTATCTGCTCCCGCGGGTCCTTGAACGGGTCCACGTGGATGCGCGCTTCCTCCAGCGCATTCTCTATTCTCTGCATAGTGTGCGGAAGCTTGGTCCTCGGGTCTATTGATTCTCTCAGAAGTATCGTCACGATCTGCTTGTATTTTTCCTCCTGCTTTCTCTTGCGCTGCTCAGTCGTCAGCTGCACTTCCCCGTCTTTGAGCGTTATCTCAAGAATCTTCATAATGTCTGCAGTGCCGAATACTTTCTGCACTTCCGACGGCTTTGCCCTGTCGCCTTTCTTTGCATCCTCATACACTTCCTCTGAAACGAGGATGTTCTTCAGGTCAGGCTTGCGCCCTTCCTTATAGGCATAGGCTGCCTCCGGATCCACATACAGCTCAAAATGGGCTCCGGCCTTGTCGTAGGATGCGATTACTGCCTTATCCAATGAAGTCAAAATATCACCTGTTTGCTAAAATGCTTTCAATAGAACGTCTTTAAACTTTTCTGCTCTCTAAATAATAGCGCACCAACCCATTATATTTATGGCTACGGTGGTGTAGCGGTTAGCATGGGGGCCTGTGGAGGCTTTTTGGCTTTGGTTCATCTGATGCCAAAAACCCTGGAAAAAGGCCTGAGGTTCGCCTCAGACTTTTGCAGACAGCCCTAGACCCGAGCTCGAATCTCGGCCGTGGCCCTATTTTTTCATTTTTAGCCAGCACTAGCGCTGCTTTTCATCTCAGAAAAAAAGGACGCCCATGAACGAAGTTCATGCCCCCGACTCTTTATTTATTTTTAGTACAATAATGGTATTAGAACTACATAAAAGTGTAGTTTTAGTCCATAATAGGAATATTTATACAAACTTGCGCGTATCGATTGAGTTCTGCCGTGGTGTCTTTTCCTATAACTCGGTTATCTTCTGCAGAAGCAGGTCGAATTTGGTATATCCTGCCTTGGCGTTGAAATGCCCTGCGTTTTTGACGAAAATCAGGTCTACGCCCAGATTCTTTGCCAGCTGCTCTCCATTCCCTAATGATACGAATGGATCAGTATCCGAGTGAAAAACAAAGAATTTCTTGCAGTTTTTCCTGATCGCTGTCCAGTCAAATGGTTTTCCGATAAACGGTTTGTCTCCCTCATAATTCTTGATTGGCAGAACGCCAATTGGAGCCGCAACTAGGAACGCTGCCTTTATCTGAACCTTGCTTTTCTCCAGAACACGCAGTATAAATGCGCCGCCAAGGCTGTGCCCGATTAAAATAGTATCTGGAGTGAAATCGTCCTTGTAGTTTTCAAATACTTTGAACCAGTTTTCAAGCGTTTGGTTCTCTGGTGTTGGGAACTGGGGAACAAATACATTGTAGCCAAGCTGCTCCAATTCCTTCTTTAGCCAGGGAAACCAGTTTTCTTCCGGATAGCCGGCAGTCCCGTGGATAATGAATACGTTTGTCATGTGTGACACCTATTGATAGTAGGGCAGCTCAAGCACTATCTTCAGTTCAGTCTTGACGTCTTCGTCAGGAGAAGCTATTTTCCACGTAGAGCCTCTATCGCGAAGCAGTTCTTCCATGTAATCCGGCGTTGATTCGCCATACACCATGGTGGAAAATTCAACTTCCGTATCGCCTGCCGGCCCGGATGGCGGGCACATGGACCAGTAGCGGGAGAATTCGGCAACGGTGTCATAGCACCTGTCCGTAGCGCTTCCCGTACCCATGCTGATGTGCCACGGAACTGTAGATGACACTACTACTTTAGTAGTTGCCTTGCAGGGCGCATTGAAGCAGATTGGCGCCTTTACTACTACGTAGTCCGGCGTGACGCTTATCCTTGGAGGTGCAGGCCCTACCCGCATACTTGTCTGTTGGCAGCTTTCAGTTCCAAAACCGTCGCGTGCGCAAACCTCAAAATTATAATCTCCTTCAATGGTTGGCGTTCCTTCGAACGTGCCATTAAGCGCCAGGTTAATGCCAGTAGGGTGCAGCCCGTTGCCATATATCATGGAATAGGGCGGCCTGCCTCCCAGCGGATTGGTTGCAGGAGTAAGTCCTCCGCAGACTGCTCCAGAGCGCGCAGAATCCGGCTCGCAGAAAGAATAGCTATAGGGTACGCCTGCTGCTGCGTCTGGCAGCTGCTGCGGAACATAAAAATCAATGTGGTTTTCGTCAGGACCAGGCGGCGTTATGCAGCAGCCGCTGAGAAAAAATAGCATAAACGCAGCCAAAACAGGAAATGTTACATTCGTAAATCCCATGAAAAAGTATTACATGTGAGGATTATAACGTTTTCTGAAACAAACGAAAAGAAGAATTGAAGAAAAAAGAAAAACTTATTTTACGATGTGGAGGTAGCCATCCTTGTCCTTCGTGAATTTGTGCGCCGGGGTAATGCTGCAAACCCAAATTCCCTCTGTGTTCTGCTTGAGCGGCGAGAACAATCCCTTATAGATATGACATTCTGAACACGTTGCCATGGTTTCACCTTTCTAACTGGCCGGTTTTTTATTCTGTAGAATCATTTTATAAATATGCCGCAGCAGTTTCCAATCACATGAAAACGCTGCGAAGGTTTGCCGAGACCAAAGACGGGGAATTCCTGTGCGACGAGGAAAATAACCTCTACGTAAGGAAAGGCGAGGAGATTAGCAGGCTCTGCCTTTATGACCAGCACTACTACAACCTGCGCGTTTTCTCCGGAGTTCCGGTGCTTGAAATCGACGGCTTGAGGATGCAGCTGATCAAAGACTTCAAGACGCCTCTGGATTATCCGCGCGCCGTAGTCGCCGCATTAAAACTAAAGAAAACCGATCAGGTGCTTGACACCTGCATGGGCCTTGGCTATACGGCAATAGAAGCTGCAAAATATGCAGAAAGCGTGATTACCTGCGAAGTGAGCGAGCCGGTACTAAAGCTTGCAAAATACAATCCTACTAGTGCAGCGCTTTTCACAAGCAAGAATATCCATGTGCTACGGGGTAGCATTGCGGAGAAAATCAGCAACATGAAGAAGGGGACTTTTGACGCGATAATCCACGATCCGCCTAGATTCTCGCATGCGACAGAGCTTTATTCAGCCGAATTCTACGCAGAATTGCGCCGGGTTCTCAAGCCAGACGGTAAATTATTCCACTACGTGGGCTCAGTAGGCAAGGGCAAGGGAAGGGACATTTCAGCAGAAGCCATCCGCAGATTAGAGGCAGTAGGATTCTCCGCAAGGAAAATTCTGCGTTTGCAGGGAATCCTTGCGACGGTGAAAAGGTTTTAAACAATTGCAGCTAAGTAGCATCATGAAATTAGCATTTGCAATGATTCTGGCATTAGTCCTTCTTTTCGGCTGCATTAATCCGCCGACGCCGCCTGTTGGCAACGAAACGCCTGCGGGCAACGGAACCTGTGTTGGCTGCTATCAGGAAAACACTACCGTACAGCCGCAAAACAATACTGTTCCGCCTGTTTCGGAGAACGTTACGCTGCCGAATAACACGATTAATCAGACTATTCCTGTAGGCAACAATACGATTGTCAATGAATCCAAGCCAAATGTAACCACGCAGAAATGCGTTGGCCCTGAAATATATAATATCTCAGAGCAGAAACAAGTTATTTACCAGGGCCAGACGTTCAAGGATACATGCGCCCTCTACAATGTGGTCACGAAATACTTCTGCAAGAATGATACGGTAAAATCAGAAAACGTGGATTGCGCGCCTGGCGACTGGTGCCAATTCGGAGCCTGCCTGAAGTTTGAAGGCGTATGCATTGATTCGGACGGCAATGATACGGGCGTGAGAGGCTCAGTTAGCTATGCGCCTGCGCCTCTTGTGATGGACAAGCATGAAGACGAATGCATCGACGAAGGTACAATCAAGGAGTGGCTGTGCGACGGTTCGCAACCCTACTATGAAGAGATGCCCTGCGGCACTACGAAGAAATGCCTCGACGGCCGCTGCATAAGAAGCAAATGCAATGAAACTGATGGCGGCGACGTGCCAGCGCTTTTCGGCCGGGTTACTTTTACCGGAAAAGATGAATACTATGAAGACACCTGCATCAGCATTGACGTGCTGAAAGAGTACTACTGCTTTGGCGATACGGTCAAGTCAAAAACCTACAAGTGCGCCCATAGTTGCGATTATAACCAATGCATACCAAAAGAGGAAATCCAATGAACTACCCGGTGCGGCTAATCTCGCAGGAAAGAAAAGACTTCTTCATGCGCAAGTATTATTCATCCAAGCTGTTCGAACGCAAAGCTGCAATTCACGGGGTCTGCACCAAGCTTTTCACTGATAATAAGGCATTCGCTTGCCTGTGGGAGAATAATTTCGAGCAGATGCCAGACGAAATAAGGCCGCATACAAGAATATTCGCAATCCATGATGGCAAGCGGCTTGAGGTGCTCTATGAACCGCTGTCCAAAACCGTATTTGTCAAGAACTGCGATTACTACGGCTGGATAAAAAGCATCGCGCTTGCGCTGGTTGCCGAATTCATGGAAGATTTCATGTCAGAGCACCGGAGATATTCAGTCCACGGTTCTTTTGTCGACAAGGGCGGGAAGGGCATAGCAATTATCGGCCCTTCTGGCTCAGGCAAAACGACTTTGACCTATGGCATGCTTCTTGACAAGCACTTCAACTTCCTTACTGATGATTGGTTCTTTGTGCGGCTTGACGGCGGTATCCAAGTCTATTCAGCAGAGAAGAATTCCTACATACGTAATGACCTGGCGAAGAACTGGCCGCAATTCAGGTACAAGCTTATGCATCTGCAGCTGGACAACCGGGAAAGGGCCATAATAGACGTGAAGAAATTCTTCGGTGCAAAACGCATCAGGAAAGACTCTCATCTTTCGCTTATCGTGCTGCTTACGCGGCAAAAGGGCAAGCCTCCGCTGCAGAAGCTCAGCCGGGATGCAGCTTTAAGATTCATGGAGACAAATGATTTCTGCAACCCGCACCAGCTCATGCGGACTGCTGCCAAAATAAGGAAAAGAAAGCAGTTCTTCGGAGAGCTTTTCAAAAAAGTGCCGGTCTATCTGCTGAATACGATTGAAACCCCTGAGCAGTCGCTTGGGCGGCTGAAAAAGCTTGCAGGCAAGATCTAGTCTTCTTTTTCCAGCAGTATTTTGCCGCTTTTTTTCTTGTTCTGCTGCATCATGTAGCCGATAAGCAATGCGACGATAAGAACTGATGCGATTACCAGGTAAAGCGCCAGGTTGCCAGTGCCTTTCAATCCGTTGATGTAATCCAGCGCTTCATTGGCTTTCTTCACCGCTGCCGCGTATCTTTTTGTTGAAACAAGGTTTTCCACATCATTTTTCTTTGCTGCTATCTGCGCCTGCTGCTCTCCTGAAAGCTCTGCCTTCCGGCTTGCCACTGCCTGGTCTATCTCAGCAAGCTTGCCATAGGCTGCAGAGCGCAGCAGCTCCAGTGTTGCGTTCATCTTGGCTGCCGCATCCTGTAGGCTATTCTCCATTCCGTAGCTTGCAGCTTTCAGATCGCCGTCATCAAGGTTTTTTTCAATATTATCCAGCAGGTTCTTTACCGTAGTCGGAACAACTGGAAAGAGCTGGTCCATGCCGGCAGCCTTGCCGTCTTTGTATTCTGCTTCATAGCTTGCAATCAGCAGGTTCATGCTCTCTTTGATTGAATCAAAGGAAGTGCGCAGCTGCTGCAGCTCTGCCTGCTTTGCTGCGTCTAATTTGCCGTTTAGCTCTGCCAGCTGCTCTGTATCGGCAAGTACGGCGATTGCGTCTGTTGCCTTGCCGGTTGCCAGCAGTATGTTTATATCGTCCTGCAGCCGCTGCAGTGCTGCGGCGGCAGTCGCATTATCCGCATCGGCAAACAATTTCTTGTAATTCTCAAAGTCCTTTGTAGCCTGCTTGCCCACGGCTGCGATTTCATCCCTTAGCCAGTTGCTGTCCAATGCATTCAGCCGGTCAAGCGCGTTTTGCACATCCTCCTTGGTTGAATTGTCTGCTACGGTAATGCTCGTTGCCGCTTCAAGCATCTGCTTTCTCAGCTGCAGCTTTTTCACTTCGCTATTGTTCAGCAGATTCAGCGTCTTTGCTTTTTCCATTGCTGCGCTAATATCCTCCAGCTCTTTTTTTGCCTTTCGTGCTGCGTCGTAATATTGTTTTAGCAGTTTTGATTTGTCATTTTGCAGCTGCGCCTCCTTCTGCTTTGTTTCCTCAAGCTTTTTCAGCGCCTCGTCTGTTTTTCCTGTTTTCGCAAGCTGCTCGGTTTCCTGCGTAAGTTGGCGCACTTCCTCTTCAGTCGAATTTTTGTATTTCTGCACTTCTGCGATCAGATACTCATCAGGCTTGTTCACGTTGTAGCTTAGGGAAACAGTTGCAGGCCTGCCTTTTTCCACATCCTGCAGCCTTAGGACATAGCTGTCTCCGTTGCTTTCTTTTGTGCAGGCATAGGTGCCGCAGGAGATGGAAATGTCTTTCACATACTGGCTGCTGCCGAATTCTTCAACAATCGGTATTTCATCCAGGTTAATTGCCGCACTAATCGTGGTAGTATAGCTGATTCTTTTGCCTGCCGCAGTCGTTTCCACTGTTGCGTTTGAGCGGCTTTCTCTGTATGCGCCTTGCATAACGTAGGTACGCAGCAGCGTGTGCACCCCGCTGTTAAGCTGCCGCGATGCGTCCAAGCCGTCTATCTGCGCAGCAGTGGAATCCGAAGGCAGCTCAAGCATTGCGCCATCCAAGTTCAGCAGGAAAACTGTTTTTTCCTCTATCTTTGCGCTGCCTGCTCCAATTCCGACTGCGCTGCTTTCTTTGCTTCTTGAAGTTGCAAGAATAACCTGCTTTTCAAAAATAATCGTTTTCCTCTCGAATGGCGCGACTGATGCAAACGTAATCCGCAGCGTCTTTCCTTCTGTCTTTACGTTGAGTATGCCTGCCGCGCCTTGCAAATCGCTGTAGCCGAATTTGAAATCCCCCTCAAGCGGCACGGAAATCTCAATTTCATTGCCCTGGATATTTTTCAGATTTCTAATGGTGATGACGAAAGCAACATTAGTTGCCTGGTCAAGCGGTACGGGGCCGGCAACAAGCGCTGTTTCCACCAGCAGTTGGTTGGCTACTGCATCATTTGCCAGCTTCTTGTCGTTCTGCAGCTGCTCTGCCAGATCGTCGTATTTTCCGTCCAGCACTGCCAGCCTGCCAAGGCCGGCAGCATAATCTATGGCACCGTTGCTTACAATTCCTCGTTCGGCAGTTTGCATTTCCTGCAGCATTGCCGCATTCAACGCCGTAAGCAACCCTGTTCTTTTCTTCTCAAGATAGGAATATTTGAGCGCTGCGCGATTTTGGATTTCTGCTTTTATCTGCTCCAGTCTGCTTAGCGCGTCAGGCGGGTTGTCCTGCTGCACGTAATCATAGCTTGTTTTCAGGTCAACGATATAAATATTGTCTCGCTGTGCCCTGGCAAGCAAGTCGCTAATATCTGCTGCAAGCGTTTTCACCGCCAGCTCATCTGCCGCAGTCGTTCTTCCCACTGCAGCTTTTGCAAGCTCTGCCGCCTGCTTGTATCTGCCATAGCGGGAACCAAGGCTGCCGGAGTTTGCAGCAGTAAATGCCGCATTTGCCTCGCTGAGCTTTTCGGCGATTTTATCTTCTCCGAAACCCTGGGATGAAAGAGCGCTGCGCGCTTTTTCAATTTCCCGTTGTGCCTGCTGTTTTTTCGTTTCAACGACTATCTGTGCATCTGCCAGCAGCTTTTCCGCCGCAGCCAGTTTCTCATAGCTGTTCTTGGCATCTTGCATGCCCGTAGTGGCAACAAGCAGATAACTCCTGGCGCGTATATTATAGGCAGTGGCAGCAGCCTGCTGCTGATTGTCTGCCTGTTTTTTATTGCTGTTGAGCTGCGCATATCTTTCGGCTAGCGTTCCTATGCTTTCGCTTTGGAATCCTTCAGTGACAACTGCTTCGTCTATATTTTCAAGGCCTTCATTTGCGACCGTCGCGTAGCTTGCCGTCGCATCTTTTTTTGCCATGTCCACATCGCTTCTCAGCTGCGCGTATTTTGCCTCTGCCTTTTGCTGCGCGCTATCTGCCTGCTGCTTTAGCGCTCCGAATGTCTCTACGATTCCATCTTCAGCCCAAACCAGCTGCATAGAATTATAGTAAAGTGAAGTGTTCGCTTCCTCGTTTCTCAGCTTGTCATTGAGCAGATAGATATTCTTCTGCAGCAGGTTGATTTTTCCGTAGCCGGATTCTTCTGCCCTGCTGTCAACGACGTTAAATGCAGTCTGCAATTCGGCGCACGGATTTTTATCATTCCAGCTGTAAGCCGGGTCGCACACTCCGCTGTAGTTGAGTTTTTCATAGCTGCTTCCGGCAGCGGCAACAGAATTTCTTGCCGCGTCATTGCTGTCTTCCAGCGCAGTCATCGCCGAATCCATGGCAGTTTTCCACTGGCTGCGCAATTCCCCAATCTGGAAAATTTCCCAGGTGCAGTCAATCGCTTCCAAATAATCATCAGGGCCTGCAATTTTCCAAACAATGACGCCGTTCTGTTCTTCACCGACTAAAATCGGCGGTTGGCCAATCATTTTCCTGCCTGTACAATGATACATCCGGTCATTGGAATAAAGATAATCTGCAGATTTAGTTTTGGCAGTCATTACTTCCGCTGCCACTTTGCCGTCGTTTATGCCCAGCTGCTGCACGTCCTGCAGATGCAGCTCTGCTATGGAGCTATTCATTTTCGGCCCATAGATAATCAAATCCGGCAGCACCTGCTGGATATCAGGCTGCATCAGCTCCCATGTCTTTTCATTCCACGGCCTTTCGATTTCATTGCCAATGGCAAAACAGGAACAAAAAAGTAAAATAAAACATAATATAGTAAGAATACTGTTAATTCTCACAGCCAAACCCCTATATACTGTAGTAAAGAAAAGTTAAAAAAGGGTATGGTTGTTGTTTTTACTTCTTTTGGGCATCGTAGTAGTCCTTGTAATCTGCATAGGGATCTGGATTATCCGACATGGCGACGGTTTTTGAGATGTTGCCGCCTGTTGCGTTATCAAGCACTTTCCAGGACGGGCAGGATGCGCTGCTGCACTTCTGGTTAAGGTATTCGTAGAGTGCCAGCCTTCTTTCTCCGTCAAGGGAGCTTGTTTTCGCAAAAGTGTCTCCTGGCCCAATGCCGTGCAGGTGCACGATGCAGTCCACAAACCATATGAAATCCTTCTTATCATTGAAATTATAGAAGCACAGGCTTTCATCAGCCATGCA
>JAZDDV010000048.1:0-5476 GCA_043809425.1 Microcaldota archaeon
AATACGATGCCGTATCTTCGCTACATGGGAGATACGGGCTGCGGTAAGTCTAGAGCATTGGATGTTTTCTCCCAGCTTTGCTACAATTACATAGCAGTCAACGGCGCTGCCAACTCTGCACCGATATACCGCATTATAGAGAAATGGCGAGGCACTTTAGGTTTTGAGGAAGGAGATTTCAGGAAATCGGATGAGACGAACGAACTGATAAAGGTCATCAACTGCGGCTGGGAGCGTGGAAGACCAATAATCCGCTGTGAGAAGAATCACCCAGATCGCATAAACTTCTTTGACCCCTATTGTCCTAAGGTATTTGCTACCAGACAACCGTTTGAAGATGCTGCAACGGAAGGCAGATGCCTGACTCACATCATGCAAGAAACCACACGCTACGACATCCCTTCCGTTCTACCAGCGTCTTTCTACGAAGATGCTAAAACCATACGCAACAAACTGCTCTGCTTCAGGCTGAAGAACTACAAAAAGATAAGTGCCGACAATATCCTCCCGCTACCAAGTAGCCTTGAACCACGATTAAGGCAACTGGCTACTCCGCTATCAATGGTTTTCGCAGATAGTGATGAAGACTGGAAGATGTTTCTGGTTTTTCTGTCTGAATACCAGCGGCAACTGAAGGAGATTCGTTTAACGACTATATACGGTCAGATTCTCTTGCAGTTTGTCGAGCTTGCCAATGAAAGAGACTTTGTAATCTGCCAGGATATTGCCAATGCCCTTAGAGTGTCAACACGGGAAGTATCGAACAAGCTCCGCAGCATGGGCTTTGATATTGTCCAGACAAAAAAACAAGTGGATGGCAAGCGTAAAAGCATCAGGGCCATCTGCATAACTGCAAAAAACTGGGAGCGACTGGTAAACCGCTACCTGCCTGAGCCTACCTCAAGACCCCTTTCAGCGTGCCATGCGAACCATGCGAACCAGCTTGATCCTGCGCAAACTGATTGTGGCACGCTTGGCACGGAAGGCACGCTAAAAGACCTCTTGACAGATGCGGATTTTGATACTGGTTTACCTGCAGAAGCTGGTAAACCTCAAAAAACGGTGATAAAATGAACGAAAAGCAAAAAAAGTTGATCGGAATTAGTGAAAGCAATCTACCAACAGACGAGGAATTGATGGCAAACATATCGAAGTATAACCTATTTGACAGCAAGGAGTTGACACCACAAGGGATATTCCCTGCGAAATTTCTCTGCATGAAGCTGCCTGATGGAGGATGGGAAGGAGCTGACAACGCTTTTTTTTATTTTCATTTTAGAATCGGGATGCATGATGTAATAGCTGGTTTCCTTGGCAGTAGAAAGCTGTCTGAGAACTCTTTGAGCTTTCATCTATTCCGCATCCTTACAGGCATAAGACCGAGCGGCTACGTTACACCAGAAAGCATGGCAGCGTATCGTGGAGTGAGGGCAAAGATAGTTGTTATCCCATCAGAAGCGAAGCGGCAAAGAAAATTCTATCCCAGAATCACGGCAGTTTATCCCATCAATGTGGAGGTGCAGACTCATGCAAGAAGATAATCGATGCCTAGAGTGCGGCAGACCAGTAAAAGAAGGGTTTCCGCCGCATTGCCTATCTTGTTTGTATGGCCTGACGCATGGAGAGCGAGTCAAAGTTAGAACCTTAAAATCACTAATCGGAGTGCTTGGAGATATTTCCGATTCACTGTATGTGATCGCCAGGTGCATGGAGCAGCAGCGGCAACAGACAGAAAGACAATCTACTCCTGAGGGCAAGCAAGCCCTTAGAGAAAAACCTATAGGTGAAAACTATGAGACGACCAGTAAGAGTGCGGCAACACCGCAGGAGAACCCGTGAGGGCGTAACAGATGTCAGTCAGCACATGCGAGAACTGCGTGAACTGAGACGGACTGTTGACCCGAAGCGGGATGAGGAAGAAAAGGAAAAAGAAGAGAAAGAAGCGGAAGGCAAGAAGCCTGAAGAGGAAGAGGAGCAGGGAGATGACTGAGCAATCAGTCAGCGTGCCGCTGAAGCACGGAGCTAATGATGCGGCGCTCTCTTCCTTTGTATGGATAGTCGTATGTGATGCCTGCGGCTGCACAGTGGATGAAGAACTGCCATGCTGTCCACGATGTCGCTCAGATTGTTTTCTGCGACGAACTGGCGTCCCATACTACTTTTTCTTGCGGAATAGGATTCGCCGTGAATCAAAAGGAAAAAAGGAGTGATGATGTTATGAAGGTTGCATTATACGCCAGAGTTTCAATGGATGAAGGAGCTGATGATAAGAGATTTCAAGACTCAGAGAACCAACTAATGCCATTGCGTGAATTTTGTAAGGCATCTGGCTGGGAAATATACCGTGAATATGTCGACAAGAAAAGCGGTGCTGATTCTAACCGTCCAGAGTTCCGAGCCATGTTGCAGGATGCTGCGTTGCGAAGGTTTAACGGCATCCTGATATGGAAGCTTGACCGATTTTCAAGAGAGGGTATTGTTCCTACCATGTCTTACATCAGGCAGCTCAAAGATAGACAAATATGGCTGCGCAGCTTGACCGAAAGCTGGTTTGATACGCAGGATGCAGGCATAACTGAAGTGATCCTTGCCATATTAAGCTGGGCATCTGCGGAAGAACGGAAAAAAATCAGCGAGAGAACCAAGGCGGGCATTGCACGACGCAGGGCAATCGGACAGTGGAGGGGAGGACGACCCAGGAAAAAGGGGGGTGCCCAGAACGGCACTCAGCAAACCCCTGCGTAGAAAAATGTCCGTTTTATGCAGCTCGGCTTGACAGCAGTCGGTAAGATAGCCTATCTTTCTTTAACTTTTAGATTATATTTTTTTATTAAGTATTTGGCTACTTACTATCTTTTTTGCGTTTTGTTCGCCTCCCCCGTTAATTTTTGCTACTATTATGACTATTATGCAACAAACAAGAACGAAAACTGATAAATGAAGAATCACTGGCGATAAATATACACTGGTTCCATCTGCTAATACAAGAGAAAACCGAAGTGCGTCTCCAGGTGCTGCTGAACCTATAATCGAATCAAGCACAAATGTGACTGCGAATAATTCAATTATACCCACAATAGCTAAGCATATCAATATAATTTTAAAGAAGAGAAGTACGTCTACTAGTATTTTGTGCTTTTTTTCCTTATTCATATCTTTTGCTACCCCTAAACAAACAGAAAATAAAAAAGCGAGTATTGAATACATGCCTATCATGATGACTAAATAGGTTATACTAGTACTTTGAAGGTCACGCATTGCACTCATTAATCCTGTTAAACTTGCATTTTGAGCAAAAGAAAAGCCAACCACCATAATCAAAATCAATAGAATAGTGCTTATTTTCATATTGAATCACAACTCTTAAATTCTTCTTCTTCGTTAAGGCTTATAAGTTTTGTGAAAAACAGACAGCGGCTTAGCTTGCAGCTCCAGAAACAATAAACGATATAAACCTTCTAGTCATATTATGACTTATGGCGAAGATGAACTCCGACGAATTTGTGGAAATGGCAATATCTACCGAACATTTTATGCGAACGCACACTTTTGCGGAAGCAAAACGCCTCAATACGCGCTATCGGAACACTGGAATCAAAAACGTCAGGCTTCTGAAGGAGTTTTTCGGTAGCAACCGCATTTCTACCCTGCATAAAATCATCTGGCTGGACTGGAAACTCAGGATGGTGCTTAAGAAACATCTGTTTGTGCCTTCGACCAATTCTGCATATATCCGCAAGTCTGATCTTGTGGCATTCATAAAAAAAGAACTGCGATGCTCGCAGCGGACAAGCGAGGACTACATGCGCGGTCTCTATCGTCTTCATCTAAGCTACGATTATCCGATATGTGAACCGCCAAAACGAATCCGATGCACCAGATGCAGAAATATGGCAGCACATATACACAAACAATGCCCAGCATGTAATGCCGTGCTTTGTTGGGCTTGCAGTTCGCACTGGGATACATGCGGTTTGTGCGGAACCCGTAAGAAACTTTATGCTCTATAAAGGAGAGATATGACGCACCTTACTGATGTTTATGCCCCTTTCTCTTTATTTTCAATTGCGGTGAATATTCTTTTTGCCAAAAAGTAATGTTCAACAATAATCTCTCTATCGAAATCGAACCCACGGAAGGAGGTAAGGGTAAAAAAACGTTTCGTTTCGTAGATGTCTTTTGCTTTTTCCATAAGGATTCCGTTGTTGGGACTAACCATAATGACATATGCTTCTGGATAAAGCGGTTCTTTCCATTCTTCGATATATTTTTTTGTAATACTTTCCTGTCCTTCTTTGCGGTATTTGACTTCGATTAAAAAAACATCACGGTCTTTCTGAACGATAAAATCAGGCATATTTCTAATGCGTTTGGCAGCAATTCCAGAAAGTGGCTTGTCTCTATCAAGAATAGCATTTGCAGCAGTAAATTCAGCGCCAGATCGATAAACCTTCCAACCCATCTTTTCGAACATGGATTCGACTATGGCTTCGGCAATTCTTCCCTTTAGAAGTTTTTTATCGTCAGTCTTCATGCATCTTTCTAGGTTGTCAGAGAATTTAAAGGTTTGGCTCAAAAAGCAGCGGTAAAAAATCCTGGTAAAAAATAGCTGGGTGAGCGCAGCCAACCCCGCGCCAATTAAGGACACCACAGCTGTTTCACAGCTGTGTTTCCTTCCACCTTCCAATTTCCTTTGTGCGGATTTCGCCGCAAAAATCCAACCATCTTTTTGAAACAGTCCATTTTTGATCCAGCCAGCCGAAAGGGGCTGAAAAATAGTTCCGATCCTCCTGGACGGTCAATTATTCTCCGTCGGAAGCATCGACGGAAGCTTTATAAGCTTTGAACGAGAGTAAACTATACTGGGAAAGTAAGGGATTCGAATTAAACCAGAAAGCCCTGTGGGGGCGTTTCTTTTCCCTATTAATTAGTGAATCTTCTCAAAAGAGACGACTTCGTCGAAGCTTTTCTTCTTGTTTATTCCGTGCGTAATGCCCTTAATCAGCGGTTCGAAGACTTTGTTCTCTGATTCGTAGCCTGCAGCAATTAGGACTACTGGAACGTAACTATCAGGTATTTCAAGCTCTTTTTTCAGTTTATCTGCCGAAAAGCCGATAGTTACGCAGGTCGCTACGTTTAGATCAGTGGCTGCCACGAGGAGATTTTCCACAGCCAGGCCAAGGTCAAAAAGGTATGTTTTCTGCTCCTGCCGGCCGTAGAATGCCTTGCTGTCTGCCAATGCGACTATTATAACCGGCGCATTGTTCATCCAGTTATTGGCAACAGAATTAGCCGTTAATGCCTTACGTCTGGCTTCATCATCTGTTACTACGAGAAAATGCCACGGTTGCCTATTCATGCCTGACGGGGCACTGGCTGCGGCTGCCATGATTGCTACGAGCTTCTCGTGCTCTACCTTCTTTGGAAGGAAATCCCGGACTGAGTGTCTGGCCATTATTGCTTCTAGTGTTTCCAT
>JAZDDV010000049.1:0-4495 GCA_043809425.1 Microcaldota archaeon
CCCAAATCGCTCACCAGCATCTTGTCCATGCCTTTCGGGCCAAGCGTGGTTTTCACTATATTGGCCACCGCGTAGCCTATGGCGATGTTAATGCGCATTGCATCTCTTCCCATAATCCTCTGTGCGCCGTCCGGGAGCACGTACATTTGTTCTCCGCTAACTTGTTTTGCCATAATTTCACCTCTCGTTTTAATACAATATTAACATTAGTATGATGTTAGAGATTTAGTGGCTCTAAAACTTGTAGCATTTCATTAGGTCGCAAATGATTTTAAAACTATCTGGCTGCAGACACACCAGCGCCACTTAGCTAAATATTTTAAATATCCCCTGCTAAGGGGTTGCATGAGAGCGAGATTACTTATCATCATTTTGGCCGCAGTGCTGCTTTTCGGCTGCATTGGAGAAGAGAAATTTGCAGAGATAAAGAAGGAAAAACTGCTGGCAAAAAACGAGTATGACCTGGATGGCGACGGCCTGTGGGACTACGCCGTATATGATTTCTCACCTGTAAAAATGGGCGACCAGACAGAGATACATAGAATAGTAGGCGTTGCCCGGGTGCAGACCGCAGCATATACTAACTACAGGAACACTACTGACCTGGATTTGATGCAGGCAGACTCAAAATTAAGCGACTTCTCAGTGCAGAAGATGCAGGCAGAAGATTTTTGCTCAAGAAAGCTTGGCCTTTCAGGAGTGAAATGCGTTGAAACAGGCACCTGCACAAGAGTTTGCGCTGCCAACTCGGAAAAATGCCGGATATTGGCAGACAGCTATGGAGACGCTCTTGGCGGCAGCATACTTGCCTATGGCAAAGATGCAAGCAGCATTGATTCGAACGTAGTGACTGCACGCAACGCAGTGGTGCAACTACGCAGCGCTTCTCCAGAGAAAAAAGCATTGTTCCTGGATTACGTCATGGAAATGAAGAATACGGTGGCAGCGCTTAATGCAAACCCGCTTGTTTTCACCAGCCCGATCAGCCTTTGCGAGGCAAGCGATTATGGTGCTGCCAACTTGAACGATGCAGCCAAGACAATTGGTACTTACAATCTCAGCACCAGCGGCTACCGCTATTCGACAGTGCTTGAAATAAAAGCAATAAACAGCAAGCCATTTTCAAAAGAGATAATAGGAAGCGAGCTAAGCGATGTGGTACCTGTTGCAGTCAGCAGCGGCGATGTTTCGTCCTACCAGCGCATAGCAACGGAAAAGGGCAGCAATGGCCTGACAGTCAAATGGGCGACTTCTTCGCTTACAGACAAGGGTTACCTGCTTGTGTATAGCTTCCAGTCAACGACAGCTCCGGACGAGCTGGCTACTGCGCTTAACGTGGCAACGGTAAAAACCCGCTATGCAGACATAAGCGTGCTACAGCCGATCAACGGTGCCTTCATGGCGCTTTACGGCTTAACTGGCAATCACTACTTCGCAGCAGGCATAGTAGCCGGAGTGGTATTTGCAGTGCTGATGCTCCTGTTCACGCTCGTGGCATTCGGAATCCAGGCAGCAGAATACAAGCTTGGCGGCAGAAAGCTTGCAGACGCAGTCAAAAAGGCATTTGGCAGGACCGCAGTGCGCTGGAGGATAAGCATTCCCACAGGCATCCTGCTTCTTGTAATCGCATTTGTAGTGGCAGTATACATGGCGCCTGAGCCTTTTGCCATTAAATCCATAATGGACCTGGCAAAAATCGATATGGGCAACATGACCAGCCAGCTGGTACAGCTAGCCGGCTTTGGCCTTGCCATGGGCGGAATCATACTTATCTACGACGGCCTGGAAAACCTGGCAAAGATAACACTGCTAGAGCGTTATTACGGCCTGGCAGTACGCGGCGAGCGCGAAGGCTACATGGGCAAGATACTGCGCCTTAAGGAGACTTACCGCGAATTGCGCGCGCTGGTGGAGCAGTACCAGAGCGAGGATTTTGACGTAAGCGCCGAGTACAGCGTGGTAACTTCCATATCAGCTGCCAGAATAAACTCCATAGAAAAGAAAATGACAGCCGATCGCACCAACATGTTGGACGAGTACCTGGGCAAGGTGGAAAGCGCGCTGGACAGCCTTAAGGAACGGAAAAAACTCGCAGACGACAACTGGACCAAATGGAACGAGGCTATTGAAAAGGCATTAGCCGAAAGAAATGAAGTCAGTTCAACAGTGCTGATGGGCATTCCGGCATCGCTTCGGAGCTGGGCGCTGGCCAAGTACGTCAAAGAGCACAGTGACGAGGAACTGGTTTTCGAAAAAGACATGCTTAAGCGCAAGAAGATGACGCTGAAGATGCTGCTCAAGGAAATGGCAAAAGACGGCCTGCTGAAAGGCGGCATAGTGATAAAAAACGAAGTAATTGCCAGCTCCTATTTTGAAGGAGACAAGAGCGCTACGGTGCAGTCAGCGCTGCTGTTCAAGCTGCGCGCCTACATGCATTCGCTGGGCAAGGCAATGGCCCTGGGCGAATCTGACAGTTACGTAGCTGTAGGCGACAAGAACGTTTTCGCTTTGACAACCGTTGCAGGTTACGGGTGCGCGCTTTTCATACCGCGCGAGAAATTCCAGGAGTCCTACGCGAAATGGAAGGACAAGATGAAGACGATTTCAGAATGAGGGTGATGGAATGAAGAACTGTGAAAGCTGTGGCATGCCGATGGATGCTGCCAGTGATTTCGGCGGCGGCAAGGCAACCAACCGCTACTGCAAATTCTGTACGTATCCGACAGGAGATCTCATGCCGCGCCACGTGGTGCGCGAAAACATGGTAAAATTCTACATGAAAAACAAACGGCAGGAGCGGGCTGAGGCGGAAACATTCGTTGATAGCATGATGGCCCGGATGCCTGCCTGGCAGTAGTTTTTGCTTCTTATTTTTTGTTTTTTTGTTTCTTTATTTTACTGTTTCAAACAGAGGTAAAATACGGCTTGGGAGAGGCCTTAAAAACACTTTGCCACAAGTAAATTATACGTAAAAAAACTCATTTCCCGAACGGTATTTTTATGACGGTGGAAGAGGAATACTCAGCAAAAGACATCCAGATTCTGGAAGGCCTAGAAGCAGTCAGGAAAAGGCCGTCAATGTACATAGGAGATACGAGCCGCAGGGGCTTCCATCATCTGCTGTTTGAAGTGCTTGATAACAGTATTGATGAAGCGCTGGCAGGCCATGCAAAAATAATTGATGTAGTCATCCATAAAGACGGCTCAGCATCGGTAACTGATGACGGCCGCGGCATTCCGGTTGAGAAGCATGAGAGCGGAAAATCAGCATTGGAAGTCGTTACTACTATTTTACATGCAGGCGGCAAATTCGAGAAAAAGGCCTACAAGGTAAGCGGCGGCCTGCACGGCGTAGGCATTTCCGTGGTCAATGCCCTGAGCGAGCGCATGGAAGTGGAAGTGCACCGCAGCGGAAAGGTATACATCCAGAGCTATGCCTACGGCAAGCCAAAAGAAGATGTTAAGGTAATTGGCAATACGGAAAAGCGCGGTACAGTAGTCCGCTTCAAGCCGGATGTCAAGATATTCGGTGGCATTGAATTTGACTTTGACTATTTGCAGGAGCGCCTGATGGAACTGGCATTCCTTAATCCCAGCATAAAAATTACGTTCACAGATGAAAGAAACGGTGCAGTGGAAAACTATCATTATGAAGGCGGTATAAAGCAGTTCGTAGAGCACATAGACCGCTCAAAAACCAAGCTGCATCCGGTTGTCTATTCCAAAAAAGTGGAAGACGACGTGGAAATGGAGTACGCCTTGCAGTACACAGAAAGCTACAGCGAAACGATCTACTCATTTGTCAACAACATCAATACTATAGAAGGCGGAACGCACGTATCCGGCTTGAAAACCGCTCTTACGCGGGCAACAAATGAATATCTCACAGCGCACAAGTACCTTAAGGGCGAACTGAAGCTCAAAGGCGATGACGTCATTGAAGGAATGACAGTGGTGCTAAGCCTTAAGGTACCTGAACCCCAGTTTGAAGGCCAGACTAAAACCAAGCTTGGCAACAGCGAATTGAAAGGCATGGTTGACAGCATGGTTTACGAAACATTCATGCGCTACCTGGAAGAAAACCCAGGCAATGCAAAACTGATTGCTGAGAAAGTTGCACGCTCCATGGAAGCGCGCGAAGCTGCGCAAAAGGCAAAGGACCTTATCCGCCGCAAGAACGTTTTCGAATCAAGCACGCTGCCTGGCAAGCTGGCTGACTGCACGGAAAAGGATTCGGGTCGTACAGAGTTGTATTTTGTGGAAGGCGACTCCGCCGGTGGTAGTGCCAAACAAGCACGAGACAGAGCATTCCAGGCGATTCTGCCGCTAAGAGGCAAGATTCTCAACGTAGAAAAGGCACCATTACATAAAGCGCTTTCCAATGAAGAAATAAAATCCATTGCAATTGCGCTTGGTACAGGCATAAAGGAATAACTGGATGTAACCAAGCTGCGCTATAATCAAATGGTAATTATGACTGATGCTGACGTCGTCG
>JAZDDV010000050.1:0-17494 GCA_043809425.1 Microcaldota archaeon
CTTCCGCCTCTTTTGTTCCATTCTTTTGCAATTATTCTATACGCCCTTATTTCTTTTGCATACTGTTTTGCATCCTGTTCGTATTCCTTTGCTTCTTTTTCATTTGGATTCCAGATAGCGATGCAGGCGCGCGATTTGAGCGGCTTAAGTTTTCCGCGCCATACAAACGGATAGCAGCGGCAGAGTATTGGCCTATCGCCATAGACGCTGCAGCCCTTGCCGGTATAAAAGCAGCAAACTTCTTTTGCATCGCGCGCAAGCGTAAGCAGCCAGTAGCTTCCATCAATAAGGATTGCCGGTTCCTTTCTTTCCCGCTCCTGCCTGTCAACAACAAGCGAGACGAATGCAGAGGCAGGTTTTCCTGTTGCCTCCTGCAATCTAAGCAAATCAAAAGGAGTTATGCAAACGCCGAATTGCGTGCAGCATTTTCCGCATCGTAGGCAGTTCATACAATCACTCTTTACAGCAGAACATAAGCGCAGCCGCAGCAATTAATGCAATTCCCGCTGCCAGTGAAAGCGGAGCAAGCGGTCCGTACATGGTCCAGAGCACGCCTGCGATAATGCTTGCAGGCAGATAGGCAGCGCCTATTGCCGTGTTATACGCACCAAGCGCCATGCCACGCCTTTCCACTGCAGAAATGTCGATTATGTACGCTTTATTCACCGATTCATCTGCAGCAACAAAGATACCATAGGCTGCAAAAAGCAGCGCAAGCTGCAGCCAGCTGCCGGCAAACACAAAGCCCAGGCAGACTATGGCATATAGTGCAAATGCGCCTGCGATAACTGGCTTTCTTCCTATCTTATCAGAAAGCATGCCTGTAGGTATTGCTGCGGCCGCATAGACTATATTATAGATAAGATAGAGCAGCAAAATGTTTTCTGCGCTTATGCCAAGATCATTGGCGCGCACTATGAAAAATGCAAAACTGAAATAGGCAAGGGAGAAGAACAATGATATTTTCAGATAAGTCTTGTAGGCAGCAGGCATCTGCTTCAGCGATTCCCAGAACTGGGTTTTCTGTGCAGGTTGCTGCACTTTTTCCGGCTCCCGCACGAAAAATATTACCACCAGCACTGCAAGAAATGCAGGGATCAAAGCAGCAAAGAAAACAGCGCGATAGCCAGGTTCTGCCTGCCCGTACCAGGACAGCAATAGGTAGGCAATCGCAGGCCCGATTATCGCCCCAAGCGTATCCATCATCCTATGCAGGCCATAGGCCTTACCGCGCACTTTTACATCTGCCGAATCAGCTATTATCGCATCGCGCGGCGCCGTTCGCACTCCTTTTCCTATGCGCTCTAGGCCGCGCATGATAAGCACCTGCCACCACTGGTTTGACAGTGCGATGCCAAGCTTAACAAACGAAGAAATCCCATAGCCAAACAGCACCAGCTGCTTTCTTTTTCCCGTCTTGTCTGAAAAATAGCCGGATATGATTTCCACCAGGCTGGCAGTGCTGTCTGCAATGCCTTCTATAAGGCCAAGCACTTCCTTGCCTGCGCCCAAAATAGTAGTAAGGAAAACCGGGATAAGTGGGAAAATCATCTCGCTGGAGATATCTGTGAAAAAGCTGACGATTCCAAGGGTGATTACGTTGTTTCCTATGCCTTTAGACAGTTGTTTTTCCTCTTTGGCCATACAGTCACTTTTTCTGTTTTCTATCCAGTGCTGCCTTGATGAAGGCAACGAAAAGCGGAGCCGGCTCTTCCAGCCTGCTCTTGAGTTCTATGTGCGGCTGCGTTCCAACGCCAAAGCTGTTTTTCCACTCAACCATCTCAACAACACCGCTTGGGTGGGTGCCGGCTATAACCAGGCCTGCGTCTTCCAGCTGCTTTACAAATTCTGGGTTGACTTCATATCTGTGCCTGTGCCGTTCGTAAACAACATCCTGCTTGTATGCTGCATGTACAGTTGTTCCTTTTTTCAGCCTGCACTCATAGGCGCCTAATCTGTTTGTTCCGCCCATGGTGGAAATCTGCCTTTGCTCAGGCAGGAAATCAATGACCGGTGCAGAAGTTTTTTTGTCGAATTCAGTTGAATTGGCATCTTTCAGTCCGCATACATTCCGCGCATATTCCGCAACCATCATCTGCATGCCAAGGCACAGGCCAAGATAAGGTACTTTGTTTTCACGCGCGTATTTGACAGCAGCTATTTTGCCTTCAATTCCTCTTGAGCCGTAGCCGCCTGGAACCAATATCGCGTCAAAACTCTTCAGTACGCCAATACCTGTTTTCTCCAGCTCAGCTGATTCCACCCAGCAGATTTCCACTGCCGTGTTGTTCGCTGCGCCGCCGTGGATAAGCGCCTCCTTGACGCTTGCATAAGCATCCTTCACTGCAGTGTACTTGCCAACTACTGCAACCAGAATACAATCCTTTGTCGGCGATATTATTCTGCTGACTGTCTTTTCCCATTGCTTTAGATCAGGCTCTTTTGGTTCGATATTCAGCTCCCTTGCAATTATCTTGGTAATGCCCTGTTTTTCCAGCACCAGCGGCAGCTCATAGACTGTGCGCACCAGCGGATCGTCAAATACCGCGTCCTCTGCCACGTTGCAGTACATGCTTAATTTTTTCTTAGCATCCTCATCCAGCTTTTCCTGCTCCCTTGTTACGATAATCTGCGGCTGGATGCCCATGCTCTGCAGCATGCGCGTAGCGTGCTGCGTTGGTTTTGTCTTCAGCTCCCCTGGCGATAAACTTGGCACATAGGTTAGCTGCACAAAAATCATGTTATCTCTTTCCTGATGGTACAATTGGCGCATGGCTTCAATGAAATAGCTGTTTTCCAAATCGCCTACCGTACCGCCTATTTCAATCATGACAATGTCTGCATCATTCTTTTCTCCCACTGCCCTTACCCAGGTTTTGATTTCATCAGTGAGATGCGGTACGAATTGCACATCCCTGCCAAGATAATCGCCCTTGCGCTCCTTTTCTATTATAGTCTTGAACAGCTTGCCGCCAGTAATGCTACACTGGCCAGGCAAAGAAAAGTTATAGAACCGCTCGTAGGTGCCAAAGTCCATATCCACTTCGGTGCCATCATCCAGTACGAATACTTCTCCGTGCCTGAAAGGATTCATGGTGCCACAGTCAACGTTCAGATAGCCGTCGAATTTTATCGGCACTACCTTGTAGCCTCTTGCCTGCAGCAATTTGCCGATGGAGGAGGATAAGATGCCTTTTCCAAGGCCAGACATGATGGAGCCTAAAACCACAATATATTTTCGTTTCTTGAGTAGCATATCACTTTATACCAGACAAGTTTTTAAAAACAAATCGGTCGTTTTCTGCGTCCTGCCGTTTTCGCAGTTTAAAAATGTGTTTTAAATCTATCGCAGCACAATCAATACATGGGCGGCGAACCAACGCAGCTGAAGTGGTCAGAGCACAGGGAACTAGCTGCCAAGCCGGTTCTCAATGAAGACCTGAAAAGGCTGCAACAGCTTAGGAAAGAGTTTTCTGAGACCGCAGTTCGAATCTTCCAGACAGAGCAGGTGCTTGACAAGAATTTCATTTATGCAAAGGAAAAACTCGGGTTTATACTTGGCGCTGCCTATGCTGCCGCAAAAGACCCGCTGGCATCGCAGGTTCTTCCCTGGGCTGTTCCGAAAAAAGGGATGGATTCTTCTGATTTGCGCCAGGCCAATATTGTGCTTTCTTCCCATGCAGCAGATGTGCTAAAGCTTAAAGCGCTGACTGCAGAGGCAAACGAACTACTTGCGCGCATAAACAATAATGACAATATGGCTGCAAGAGCATCAGTCGACTACCCGGTTGTTTCTGGTTATCTTTTCTATGCAGGTTCGCTTTTGCAGGACTTCAAAACCGGCTACAAACCCGATCTGGGGCAAGTTCCAAAAAACGAGCAGATAACCATAAGAGCAGGTCATGGTACAGGAAGAAGGCTGTCAGACAGCGAAGTTGAAGAGCAACTTAAAAAAGCAGATCTTGTTCCGTTACCACCGTCCTATCAAAATACCGTCCTACTTTACCAGACAAAGGACGTTTATCTTGACAAAAAGACAGGTGCCGTAGGCACAATGCAGCAGATTGATTTGATAAGGGATATCCGATCAGGAAAAAAAGAGATCAATATAGACGAGTTCATCTATCTTATTCCGCTACTTGGTTCCGGCTTCGGCATTGCCAATTGCCTTTGGACACTGCATGAAGGGCCAGAAGCGAAAAAAGGAGAAGCCAAATTCATGCTTGCGCTGCACATTGTTGGCCTTGGTTTAGACAGTATACTCATGGTTCAAATGTGGCGCGGGACAGTTGTCCGCATGGCAGGCCGGGAAGCATTGCTTGGTCAGGCAGAGAAAACAGCGCGTGGCATGGTCAAGGAAAGCGCTGCCATAACGATTACAGACAAGGAAAAGGAAATATTCATTAAAGCCGCATCTTCTTCCAGTGCAAAGGACATGGAAAAGCTCATAAAAATCGCCGGAAGAAAAAACAGCTGGAATGCCGTTGCAGACGGTCTTGAAGCCCTTGCCAAGAGTAGGTACAACGGCGAAATAAACGAAGCTGCGATTAAACAATACATAAAAAACGAATTCCGGGTGGGACCGCGCGCCAAGGGCGTTTTCAGCGGCGTTGCCCATGATTTCAGCGGCCTATACGAGGAAGGATTTATGCGCTACAAGAACGAGTTCCTCATGAAAGAAATAGCGCGCGGCACCAATTTCAAGGTAATTGAAGCGCTTGGCAGAACATTCCCAAAAGATATGACCCTTGCCCAAAGGAAAAAGGCAACTGATGCCGTTCTCGCGTCGGTGCTTACATTCTCACCAAAGGCGCAAAGCGCGCTGCTGAAGAAGGTGCAGCAAGAAGGCTGGGCGCCTATTATTCGTGCCATAGATACTGAGTTAAAAAGACTTGGACCGCGTGCGGAAGTGGGCGAAGCGACCATGGCAGCCATGGCCAAGCTGTTCAAGGAATACTCGCACGGCTATGCAGCGGCGCCCATGAAAGAATGGATCACGTACGGCATATATATCGGTTCCGTACCGCTGGTAATCGAAGCGGTGAAGAATATAATGTCCTTTGCCTGGGGTGCAGGCATGGGTTATGCAGAATCAAAAATCAACGGATACAATAAGGAGATTGAGGACTATCAGCGGGTAAGTGCAGCTTTCGAACCGCTGGATGAAAAACAGCAGCTTGAGCTGAAAGATCTGTTCTCAACGATAGATAGACTGAAAAACAAATGAATATATATTGGTTTGCGTTCATAAATATATATAGGTGTTTATATGAGTGAACTTGTGGAAACAAAACAGCCGGCCCAGGCGCCGCCTGATGTTGATTTGACAGCGAAGAAAACAAAGCTTAATGTGTACCAGAAATTCCAACAATGGAGGCACCGGCCACCTGAGATACCGCGTGTTCTGACCGTAACAACGGAAGCACTCGACGTCTTTGAAAGTAAGGCAGACGAGGTAAGAAAAGCACTAAATATTGGCAGAATGCAACCCAACGAAGTTGTAGCGCTGCTTGAAAAACTTTTTGTGTATGCGCGTGGTCCTACTGTGGCTACGGGCGACAAAGATGCTATCGCATTCATTATCGCAAAGATAGGTTCACAAAGGCCAGAAGTCTGGAATGCAATTTGGAACTCGACAAGCGAGAATGCAAAAGGAATCCAGGAAATGATACCAGAAAGGGACTGGAATATGCTTAAACGAAAAGTTACTGAATTTACAAAACAAGATGCCGTGCCACTACTTAATGTTCTTGCAGCGGTTGAGCAAAAATCAGGAAAAATAACTCCGGAAATCTTCGAGTCCCTTGGAAATACGTTCCATATTAGTTTTGCTCTTGAAACGGCCCAAACGGAAAGAGTATGGCTGATTGACAAATGGCTTAGCATGAAGGTTATTCCAACCTATGAAATCGGTGCAGATATCAGCCAGGTTGAAGGCAGGCTTGCCGCAATCCTGTTTCCACCAAGCAGTCCGCACGGCAGGCAGCTCAGAGACCTGCTCCAATCCGGAGATCCGAGAGCACTGGACATACTTGAAGACATAAAAAGCGGTCTTAGGACAATATCTGATAATCCAAAAGATTATCTATTCAAGACTCTGAAAAGTAAGGATTATCTTGCTTTTATAACGGCAGAAGGAGATAGAAAACTCCCAGGAATAATCGAAAAAGCAGGCGATTTCGATGTTTTAATCAAGGTGCTAAAGAGTAGGGGAGGTTATGAAGAATTTGTCACTTCCCTGGAAAACTCAGTCAAGGCATCGGAAAAATACTTTTCAACCCTGAAGATACTGAATACCATGGCAGAGCGCCACGGGGTGGGCGCCGATGAAATCAGGAAAAACGCCTGGCGTTTTAGGGATGTATTCACAAAAGAATGGTTTGGAGCAAAGGTTGACTGGACACTTGATGCATTCAAGGGAGCCGCCGGGAAAACTGCATTTGTTTACGGCTGGCCGTGGCTTAAGATAGCCGAAGTTCCAAGCGCTCCAAAAGGTGCCATAGCGAAAAAAATTGGTTGGGGTGCGGTGGGGGTATTATGGACCGGAGTTACGTTATACGTTACGTATGAGGCCATATCTCTCGCTATTCGCTCCCGCTGGCAATCAAGGAATGCAGAAAAAATAAAAGCAAAGGAAAATCTTCAACAGCAGCTGCGGAACCGCGGAGCTAAATCAGTGAAAGACGAAACGCTTGAGTTCCTTGTCGGCGTCGGGAAGCCAGTCATGGTTTACCTCAAGGCAAGAGGCGCTTTGAAGGCGCTTGATTACCCAATGACTGAAATGGGAGCGAAGGAACGGTTGGAGCATCCGGAAACATCTACCTTATTCGATTTCCGAAGGATCGATGATTTTGTCGATATGGTAAAACAATTAATTCATTCAACAGACATCCAAGTGGAAGAGAAAACCTGGGCAAAGGTTGTTAATGCCGTTTTTGGCTTTGCTGGTGCAGGGGTTGGCAAAGCAGCAGGAGTTGTTGGCTATGAGCCAGCAGCAGTCCGCAGCAAGTTCGAACTTTCTGAGAAAACCCGTTTCAAGACATTGCTTGGTAAACCCGTAGAGAAGCTTACAGAAGAGGATGCGTTATACCTGCAACAGGGTGGGCTTACCAAACTTCTCAACGACAGGAAATACGCCATAGCAGCGTTTTTCGTACCTGGCGACTTGGCATTTATTACGAAGTTCGGAGTGGAATTCGGCTTTGATAATGAGAAAATAAACGGTTATATAGGAAATAAGAATGCATTCCTGGAGTTCTACAAAGGCGTGCTGGACGGTTCCATTCCGCGCTGCCATGTGGTAAATAGAAAGGACTGGAATGCCAACAATGCTGCCGTCGGGCTAATCGCAACAAATGAGAAAGGCGAGAGGATACCGGTCAAAATAACTGCAGGTACCATGATGGACCTTCTTGACCAGTATGCTTCTGCGGGACACATTCTATCCGATGATTTCGACCGGTTCGCAAAAAACAAGGAAAAGTTTGATGTACTCAACTCAATAAAAGTTGAAAAAGGACAGGCAGTTTACGGTATTATTGCGCTGTGCGAAGAGCTGACACGGCTTAAAACGCCGCAGGCAAGGGCAGAGTGCCTTAAACAAGCAAGAAAACCCGATTCTTCCTACCCCTATCTTATTGCCAGCGAAGAGCTTATGAAAGTTGACAAGGCATTTATTATAGATACTGACGCGGCAAAGTTTGTATTCAAATATTCTACGTCTACGGAAGGTATAATGCCATGGCTTAGAAAGCAAAGACATGATTTTACTTATACCATGAAAGCACACGAGTTCGTTACTGACTATCTCCTTCCAAGAGGGGATATCATCGGGGAATTTGCACCAAACAACCTTGGTGAAAAGCGTAGTGAAAAGCGGGATGGAGAAGGAGAAGGCCTGGAGAACTTGCTGACTAAGCTGACTGGAAAGAACGAAGAAGCAGGCAAATACCGGGACTTCGTTAGTCCATCTGATTCACCATTAGCATTCTTTCCGCGGCTGAAGCCGGAAAAAACAGGAGAAGAGGAAACTGAAACAACTGCTTCGGCTGCACAGAAAGAAACCGCGAAGGGTGTTAGAGCCGTTCACAAGAAGGTAGCTGCAGAGAAAAAAGAAAAATGGAAGTGAAGTAGATGGCAGACCCTAAAAAAGACGAAGTTTTCGTTCTGGTCAATTCAGTTACCAAAAATATGGACATTTCGACTTTTAAAAGTGCAAAAAAATTCGGCGATAGCGCAGATGCCATCGACCGGTTCTATCCGGTTTTCCTGCAGCTTAATCCGAATTTCCGCCGCTATGCAGAGGAGAAAAAAGGAATTAAACCGCCATCCACAACTGAGGAAAAAGCCAATGCAATTTTTAAATTCCTGGAAACCGATGGCGGAAAGGCAACGGCCGACAAACTCTTCAGTTCACTTTCTGAGAACGAGAATTTCAGCGTATACCTAGAAGTGACAGAAGATACCAAAAAAACAAAAGCAGAGCAGATCTCGGATTTTCTTAGGAAACCGACAACCACTGTCGACGCGGTAGATTTTTTTTACGATGCATTTAGCAAAACAGACGGTTTCAAAAAATACCAGGAAAGCCAGCGTGTGCCTGAGACAACAGAAGAAAAACGCGCAAACATAATCAATTTCCTGAAGCAGGAAGCGTCTGACAAGCCCTACATGGGCAAGGCACTTGCAGCCAAGTACAAAAACGAGGCTAGCGACCTGCTCAAATTTGATTTCAAGGAAGATGACGTACAAGTGTGCGACCGACTTGTGATACTTGGTGCTTTGCTTTACAATAGAAGATTGCTAAAACCATCCGCAGAACTACTGTGGGACAAGGAAACCGGACCGAAGATCGAGGTTGACAGGTCTGCTGCAAAAACTCCAGAAAAAGGACCGAGCAAGATGACAGTCAAGCCTGCGCAGGTTGCCGGTTCTGCGCTGGAAGCCCTTAATCTTGGGGACAAGGATGCCTTTCAAAGCGAGATAAAGAAGGCTGCATCAAGCAAGGAAGGCCTGGAAAGCGTTTTCAGGACACTGTACAATGAAAAAGTCTATTCAGGCGACTATCTAAAGTTCCTCCAAAAATCAGAAGACCGTGCCTACAAAGGCCTTGCACTCAACCCGCTAGTTTCAGCAGGGCTGGTCAGCAAGGATAAGAAAACATTTGAACCGATGTTTGAGCGCAACCGGGACTTCATCATAAACTCTACGCGCGAGTGGCTGGGAATGAAGAAAATGAACGAGCCTGTTGTGGCAAAAGACATGCTGGACAAGCTGTTTGACAAGCTTGCCGTTAAGCAGGAAAAGGCAAAAATTCCTGAGCCACCGAGATTGCCGGCAGGCGACCTAAGGCTTAATGTTAATAAATAGTGGCATCATAAATAACAAATCATGGTTGAAAAATCTGGGACGGGCAGATTTTTCCATAGGTGGGTAACGTCCGTTCTTATTGCTACAATGACAGCCACAGGTCTAGTTCCACCCATTGAAAACAGATTTATAAATACTTTCAAGCTAAAATACGCTATGGCGGAACCACCAATGGCATACCGAGAGAAAACCCCAGAGCAGGCCGCAGGGACTATTTATAGTTTATTGGCAAGTATGGCAATGGCAAGACCGGATGATCTGCCAAAATACAGGAACAACGCCATTGCGCTTATCACTATGTGGAAAGGCAAGAAGGAATTTGCAGATTCAGTCGGCGACAGGGGCAAGCGACTTATAGAAGGCATTCTCAGATACGGTGATGAATCAAGCCTCAGGCAGCTCGGCTATCTATGGGAACTGATAGAAAAGACTCCTATTGCAGCCACTTTCAAGCAAAAACTTGGCGAGTTTTCTCAGACTGAGATGAAGGATGGCAAGGGCACGTTCCACTCGCTCTATGAGGAGTACCTGCTATCGCCTCTTGCCAAGAAAGACTGCCCTGACTGCGTTCCCGGAGAAATATCATTTTTCAAGTTTCTCCAGACAGCCTACAATTTCCGTGCCGCAGAGCTTATCCTGTCAACAGTTAGCCAGGGAAAGGCAGACCAGGCAAGGAAAATGCTGGCAGCGCACAAGGACGATGAATCATTTATGCTGGCATTCGCCTGGAAGTCATTCGGCCTCATAGAAAGCGTGATAGCAAAGGGCGACAGGGCAGAAGCGCGCGTTGTAACAACCGTGCTTGGCATGGTGCCTGAAGACGGACTTTCCAAACCGCTCAAGGAAATTTTTGATTCCCATATCAAAGGGGAAAAGAGCAAATATTTCACCCTCTACTCAGGCTACCTTTTCTATGCTGAAAAATACAAAATGGATCTGGTCCTCTCCAGTTTCCTCACCACCATGTGCGATGTACATGAGGCCATAAATGAAGGGCGGTCGTCAGTCTATCCCGGTACGCTTGTGCTTTCCATAGGCAATCTTTCGGGAGTGACACTAACGCCGGTTAAAGTTTCGGAAGAAGCAAAAAAGGGAGAAGTGAAGGAGATAGAGATTGAAAGCACAAAGAAGGCGACTAAAAAAACAGTGGATAAAATCAGCAAGTCAATAGCCGATACAAAGGAGTTTATCAACGAGATTATCAAAGATCCGAATGCAAAAGCCAGGCTTAACGCCAAGCTTGACGGCTGGGCAAAAAAGGCCGGTGAATGGGATAGACGGGTGAAGGCAGTAGAAGAGATAATGAAAAAGGAAATCCTGTCACCTCGGGATGTTGAGATACTAAAAAAGATGATTGCATCGCCGGATGAGCTTAAATATTTCATCGCAGCCGAGTATGTTAAACAAACCGATATCGATCAGTTCAAGCAGCTGGCTATGTACTTTGTCAATGCGCTCATGAGCGGTTCGCAGGACAGCGCAGACCAGTTCAACCAGCGCTGGAATAGGGTAAACAGCATGAAGTCCACTGCGCCTTTGCAGTATTATTTCTGCGTGGAGTTTATAGGCGCGATGCTGCAGGAAGTTTCACCGGAAGTTTACACCATAGTTAAAACACCTGATGTTAGGATTGCAATACAAGCTGTCCTTGCCGCACCAAGCCACGAGCTGGCAAAACTAAGGGCGCTGTACGGAACTGACTTTGTTAATTTTATTGTGGCGAACAGGGATGATTTTAACAACATATACGGAAAAGCCGGAGCCGATACGAAAATAGCGCCAAAATACGAATCAATCATAACCGCTGCAAAGGTGCTTTTCACAGCTCCTGAAGATCTGCTTGAGGTGGTTGGCAAGATTGCCGCTGCCATGGAAGCAAAGGACGACAAGGCTCTGCAGGAATTCCAGACAGTATACGGAAACGATTTCGTGAACCGCATCAAGAAGGACCAGGCCTCCATCGTAGAATTCCTGTCAAGGGCAGATGTCAATCTGGTATCATTCGCTGGGAAATATCCTGAACTGGTGCAAAAACTTAAGGAAACCAATTTGCCGGCGCAGCAGGAAGCGCTGCTAAATGATATGCAGCGGATCATCAAGGAATCACAGAATTTCCGGAATAATCTTGATATTGCATTCAAAGAAACAAGCGACAAGGAGATGGCCCTGATCCAGATACGCCGGGCGCTTAATGGCTACAGGCAGCAATTCGGCAGCGATCCGCGCGTGCTTAGTCTTTTTGTTGACATCGATGGGCTTGCAGGAAAGAAAGTGACTGATTTCAATGACGTTTATCTTGTGTTCGAAAACATGGTCAGTGCGGTCTTTGACAACAAACAGCTGCTGCAGCAGGTGGAAGGCGTTCAGAATTTCAACGTCATTTCCAAATACTATCTGCTAAGGGCAAACAACATTGTCCAGGACTACCATCTTGAGCCGGCCTATGCCCTGCCGGCGCTTGCCCAGGTGATAGGGAGCATATCAGCAAGGGACCAATACCTGCTGCCATCCTATTTCGAGAAAGTGATGCTGCCGCTGGCAAAAGCCAGCGATGGCGATACAGCTACATTTGACGCGGCTTTGCTTGCGTTCAACGGACTGATAGAAAGCCGCTACCCGCTGCAGCTCAACCAACTTGCATTTCTCACAAACCAGATAAGAGCCGATTTCCAGAAAGTATTCAAGGATTTTAGCGAGAACATACCTCAGGCATCAAAGGAAATGACGCACTTTGAACTGCAGGATGAAACAAGGCAGCGCGGTGAGATGGCAGATCATGAGATTTATCCGCCATCCAACATCTACCTGCAGAAACCGAGCATATGGGATCAGATGGCCCGGCCGAGGATATCTCCTGGGCTGCAGCTAAGACCGCCAACTGATATTCTGGCGAATCCGCAGTTTACGCATCCTGCTCAGATGCCAAGTGGTCCATTCACACTTACCGCATCTGCAGAGGAGTTGCACATGAGGCTGGATGCGCCGCTTACACCCATGGCGCCTACTGTCACACGGCCTTCTCCACCTAACGCATTCAAAGTAACCTATCTTTCAAGGCAAAGGCTGCTGATGGCTGTGCGCAAGGCATTTGATAAGATGCCGCTTGATTTCCCTTCAACAATGATTACGGCAGCTGGACAGTTGGCTGGCTATACCTTGGTAACCGGTGCAGAACAAACGAGTGTGGAAGAAACAAAAAAGATAACAACAGAAACGACAACTACGGCCGGCGGCATTGCAGGCCAGGGGACGCAGCGTTTCCCCATGGGCGGCCTTATGGAGACTGTTGTCGGTCAGATCGCAACTACAACAACAATCACGACTACGACCGAGGTAGGTAATAGTGTTGCTGCGGTGAAGGATATCACCCAAGGCACGGGTTTCTTCCATGAAGAAACCGCAGGTGGCGGGGTTGGCCGTCTTGCAGCACACCGCCAGACTTTTGATTACAAAGGTACTGGAGGCGGCGAACATGAAGGCGAATACACCATGCGTATGGATACTGATACGCTGTTCGGCGTGTCGAAGACAACAGGAAAAAGCCTGCTTGTTTACGTTCCTGAAATCTACAAGGACAACACTGGAAAGGAGGTTATGACTGGCAAGCTGTATTTCATGGATAAGGGAGACGTATGGCAGATAGCAGTAAGTCGCTCAACTGACGAGATACTGAAGAATTTCTTCTATGGCAGCGCGGAAACAGAGGGCGCACTGGCAAGTATCATGAAATACCAGCCTGCAGAATGGTCGCAGGGCAAGAGGTGGCAGGAGATTGGCGGAGCAATAGGCTTCACGCTTGACCCGATTGCCGTTTTCGCCATGGAAGATGCAATACAGAAAGTCAACTACTCGACGCAGATAGTAAAGGATGAAACTACCGGCCTGGATGTAAAGCAAGTTGATTTCACAAGTCTTGAGGCAGTAGGTCTTACTGCCATTCCGCTGGCTATGGCATTCAACCAAATTCTAAAGGACGGCGCCATAGTATTAATATCCCGTCTGGCTGTTCCAACCAATGCATTGACAGAGCCTGGCAAGGAAGGCATTGCATGGGAGAAAGGCGTTTACAGCGGTGAGTTAATAGTCAAGAAAATAGAGCCGAACCGTGAATGGGAGGCTCGTGCCATGGCCGGCAAGCCTGGCATGGCCGGCGCTCTTTTCAAACTAACAGACCGAAAAGGAGAGCATGTGACCAGACGGTACGGCAAGGCAAGCACCTCATCCTATATCCTGTGGAACGATCTTATCCAGAATGAGAAAGAGGCAAAGCAGGTCGCGAATTACGTACGGACGACAATGGCAGAGTTCTACCACTGGGATGAAAACACGGCAAAGAAAGAAGGCTATTTTGTCGGCGGTTCTATAATGCTTGGCGGCATAGACGCGACGCAAAGAAATTTCGAAACCATGGAGAATCTTGGCTGGGACAACACTTTCTTCGCAGCCATAGCAGGCTACTACACGCAGAAATTCAGCCTTTTTGGCACCTTTGAAAGGACCCCTGCCTATATGACTGACACCTTCCAGCTCATAGGAGACCGGCTGGCCCAGATGCAGGCTGATCCGACCAAATCTGCCGCAGTGGCAGAGCAGGTTACTAATGAGCTGAAGCTCGTAACCCAATCAAAAATATGGAGAAGCGTGGTCGGTGCGTCTTATGATCCTGACAACTGGACATTCAGGTTCATTACCAACGCAGAAGTAAGGGAGCCGACTGACTATGGCTATTCAGTCATCGGCGGTTCCGTGTTCGTCGGCTACAAGCGCTGGATACAGCCCTATGGAGACTTGGAGGCCTACACCTACGCATATCCGAATGCGCAGATGTACCAGGCAAACATGGATATCTATACTTCGATTGGTGCAAGCAACATCACCCTCAGCCCGTTAACCGTATTTGATTTTGAAGTTAAAGATGCCATACCGCAGACGCCTAAAAAGCTGCTGGCATTTCTCAATGAGGAAAATACCGTTATCGCCAACAAACTATTCACCAAATACTACAAATTGGTGGGTGAGGGGATGCCTGACCTCAGATTTGTTTTCGCGCCCAACCTGGAAATCAATTCGGAGAAGGCAGAGCCAAACTACTATGCTCTCATAGAGAAAGGCAAGTATTACGGTCCACCCTATACCATGGACCTGGATGTCAAGGGCGCGCTGCCTGAAACTCCTGAAAAACTGCTTGCGTTTTTCAATGAAAATGGTGCGGAAGTTGCCAAGAAGCTTTTCCGCGAGTACTATCAGACAGAAGAAAAGGCACCGGAGCTTACCTTTGCCTTGACTGACAACCTTAAGACTCGCCAGAAAACGGCAGCGCCAAGGTATCATCTTTTTGTGGATAAGGATACGCACACGGTATATCTAGGCAATGAAAACGACAGGCAGAAATGGGAATTGGGCGGCCCGCAAACCTATAGGAATATATTTGTCGTGGACGCGGACGCAAAGGCTAGTGCTATTACAATTGCAAATTCAGGAGCGAAAAGTACTGCCCATATAGGTAATGAAGAGGACCGGAAGAAATGGGTGGAGCGCGGCCTGAACATGCATGAAGACATATTGGTAATCGGTGCGAATAGCGAGAAAAACACCGTTACCATGACGACCGCGTCGACGAAAAACACACTGTGGTTGCACCGCATGAGGCTGCTTGGCGGGCCGACTCTTAAGATTGAGCCTGAGCAGGGTATTGCCGGTTGGACAGCAGGTGTGCTGGTGGATGTTTTCAAAGACTACAAGAAGAACATACTGCTTGCGGCTTTTGCCGCACAGAGGCAGATGGGCAGCGGACAGATAGGAGCACAGACTTTGACAACAGCCGGGGAAAAAGGCAATACGGAATTCCAGAATGAGGACTGGCACCAGTACGCAGTTACTCTTTCAAGCAAATGGAACCAGATTGACTGGACAGACATGCATGACCGCATTTACGGATACATATTCATAAACCGCATCACAAAAGAAGCCAAGGTTGTTCCTCCATCGGAGTTTTCTGAGACCATGGAGAGATTCACAGGCGGCACAGGCTGGACCTGGGCATTTTTCGACGGTTTGCTTGGTGAGACCAGCAAGCTTGATATCTATGGCGAGGCAGGCACCCACAAGATAGTCATAAACGGGCCTGCAGGTGTTTCTGACTCCGTAAGGGATGATTTCATATTCAGGGCAGGCGGCGGTTATTCCCATAGAGACGTACTGGGCCTTAATTGGCTGACCATGCAGACAGTGCTTTACCGCGGCTGGTGGCCTATCGGCCAACCAACCAACATAACGCAGCCCTGGCTGCTTGGCGACCTTTCGCAGCTGTGGCAACTGGAGCGCACTATGAAGTCGCCCTGGGGTTTCATGCTCTTCGTTGGCGGCCAATGGTAGAAAGCCCATTAAGATTCACTTAAGAAATAGCCGCATGATGCGCTCGCTGTTCGCAGGTCTGCTTGTTCTAACCTTTACTGAACGACATAAGCAGCGCGGCTTAGAGCCGCAAATCGATATCGCTTAATTTCTTCTTTATCACTGTTTTAGCCATCGTTCTTTCGGTTATCTGCTCTATGGCGGCTTCTGTCTGGCTTTTGTAGTCAGAATTCTCATTCAGCAATTGCTTAAGCGGCTCCACAGCAGCAGTGCTGCCGATATGGCCAAGCTCTATGATGGCTGCAAAGACTATTCTTTTCTGATCGCTTTTCAATGCTTTTATCAATATATTTTCCACTTCGCTTCCGCTAATCGCCCCGAGTGCTTTTATGGTCTCGCCACGGTATATCAGAGCTGTTTCTTTTTCTGATTCGCGCCTGCTCATGCCCCCCGGCGGCTTTCCAATGTCTTTTACCATGAGGTCTTCGTTCAGTGCTATCTGTGCAAGCGGTTCAATGAATTTGGTCGTCTTCGGATTGCAGGTTTGCGCCAACATTCTCAGATCGTTACTATCATAACTGTTGTTTTTCAGCCGATCAAGCAGATATCTATCTCCGCCCAGGTTTACGAAAACTTCTGCTGCCCTTTCGCGTAATCCTTCTATCTCTGCCTTGATTTTCACCAGTGACATATTATTCGGTGGTCGTCTTTCCTCCCTTGCAAAGCCGTAGCCAAGAGCTACAGTCATTAGTGCTTTTAGCAGCGGTTCCTTGGCCTTCATCGGTGCCTTGATTTTTTCTGTCTCATCAAGAGTGGCGCGTAGACCTTCCACCGTAATGCCAGGCTCGTGGCCCAGAAGCGCCTGCATCGGAGACAGCGACGCATAAACCTTTTCCAGTTTGCTTACCAGTCGTTGGATAGTATCTTCTTGCGTAATTTCTTTTTTTCTAATAGTGACTTCTACCATAAACATCACTGGTATTATTTTGCATACTACAGTTTAAATAGGTTTTTTGCTTTGTAGCAGCAATGGAAAGATTGTTCGGTTCTCTGTGTAAATAGTCGGCTACCGCGGTTGGCGGCCAGTACTGAGCAGTTGGGAAAATTTTTAAACTGCGCCTGCCTATCCGTGAGTGGTGAAACCTATGGTAAGCATTATCGGCATCAGACTCAATGAAGGAAATGTCAAGATAAAGGAAGATGTGCCGCCAAAAGGCGTCGGCATCGACCTGAAGATAAATAAGATAATCAAGGCAGAGCAGCCTAATGCTGGCCTGGCCAAATTCACCTATATGATAACCTATTTGCCTAATACGGCAGTGGTAAAGCTTGACGGAGAAGCATTATTCACAGACACTCCGGAAATAATCGACAAGCTTGTCAAGTCCTGGAAGGAAAAGCAGAAGATTGACGAGGATGCAGCCATTGCAATAATGAATGCGGTAAATCCGTATGTGAGCTACAATGCGATGTTTATCCTGCGCGTATTCAACCTGCCGCCGCACATTGCGCCTCCGCCCATTGTGGCCAAGAAAAAATAATTTCTTTCCTTTTTTAGCAATGCGATGAGCGGGAAACCCTACATGCTTTAGCGGTGGGATGAAAGCGAACCGAAAGTATTAAATATATAACTTATAATAATATAACTATGAGTAAAATACGAATATGGACCTGCAATCGGTGTAATCATGAGTGGGCATCTAAAATGGAGAAAGAGCCAAGGTGGTGCCCAAAGTGTAAAAACCCGTATTGGAACAAACCCAGGATGAGA
>JAZDDV010000051.1:0-14567 GCA_043809425.1 Microcaldota archaeon
CAGCCATGCAGCCGCCTTCTTCTCCTCCCACGCAGCCCGTAGGGCATTCTTGCTCGCCATCAGAGCTGGGTCCGCTTAAGCACGCCTTGTTATGACTCTTGTAAAGATCAATCCAGCACTTGCCGACAGTGCCTGTCTTGCCAAGGCAGCCTGCCGGGTCATAGTTGCTTCCGTTTGCATCCCAAACGCCGACGTATTTGTAAATCGCGATGAATGCCGCCAGCACCCGGCTTTCTTCCGGGTCCTTGGTTACGCGCAAATCCGAATTCGCATCCACTTCTGCCCTTGCAGCCTGCATCATGCCTGCGAATTTTGCAGTGCCCCAACAGGCCGAATCAGTAATGTTGAATGGATTAAATGTCTTGGAGCAGGTTGCCGATACGCCTGCAATGTCTTCTTTTCTTCCTCTGTTTGATGCATTGAGGAAATCAGGATCATAATATTCGCCGTCTTTGCCGTCTGCACTGTACTGGCCTGGCCAGAAATTGTACGGGCTTTCGATTACCTGCATTATGCCCATTGCCTGGAAGCGGTAAACTGGCTTGCCATCGCTTTTTAGCGGAATATCTTCAAAACTGCATTTTCCAGACGGGTCTACCATATTATCGTAGCCGTCTGAATATTTTCCCTGCAGGCATTTTTTGCCATTGGATTGGGTTACATCAGGATCCACATTCGGTCCACATACGCGCGATATGGCGCATGGGTCCAGGTTGCTTTCACTCATCACCAATGCCCTTATCAGCATCGGGTCAACATTGAATCTGGAAGCGTAGGCATCGAACTCAGAATAATTCGTGCACGCAGCGTTAAGGTCGCTTATTCTGCCTCTTGCCCAGCGCATGTTGTTCTTTATTACAGTGCCGCCACCGGTGTTTTCAAATATTTTCGTTATGTTTGTCTTCTCTGTCAAACAGGCGTCGCATCTCCAGTAGGAAGTTACATTCTGCTGCAGCTCAGGAGTAAGCGGATTAAGAATATCTGTTTTCTGGCCTGCGTAGGCAGTTCCCTGGAGGCTGAATATGCTGCTCGCAGTCTGCTCTGCGCCGGTGCCGCAGAATGCGCCATCGCTATTCGGGAATCTGGCCCAAAGCGGCTGGTTTACTAATTTTTTTGTTTTGCCATCACTGCCAGCATTCTCCACTCCGTAGTAATTCTGGCAGTTTCCGAACCAGGCTTTTTTGCGCAGCGGATTGTTCATCACTCCGCAGTCAACGCAGCCAAGTGGGTTTGCATAGATATTTCCATCTGTAGTGTAAAGCGCCAGGCCTATCACGCCGACTTTCTGCAGCGTCCTCAGGCCGCTGTTGAATATGGCATTGTAGCCGCTTACAACGTCCCCTTCGCGCCAGGTGCACTGGTTGCTGCTGTCATTCTGGTTCGCATCAATTAATATGTAGGGAATTACAGACGCAAGGCTGTAATTATCCCGCGCGTATTTGGAAAACTTACGCGCATCCATTATCATCCTGTCGCCGCTGCACGTGCCGTTCACGTAGTGCGAATTCATTCCGTAGGCAAGCAGCACATAGCGGCTTACATCGGTGATAGCCTCTTCACGCGTCTTGCCCTTTGCCATTTCATTATCTATTATTTTTTCCATCACTGCGTCTAAAGCAACCTTATCGCCGATCTTCGGTGAAATGCCAATCATGCAGTAAATGTGCGGGTTGCCATCGCTTGTTCCTGTCCGTTCATTGCATTTGTCGTCTATCTGCTTAACCTCGTCTGCTACCTGCTCTACTGCAGTGCTATTCGTTCCGTTGAATTCCAATTCAGTGATTATTATCGTCGGGCCAACAGGCCAATCTTTATTAGTCGTAAGCAGCGTTCCGCCTTTTGTTTTAAGCAGCGTGGCGATTTCGCCAGCGCGGTTTGCATCGATGTTTTCCCCTTTGCTGTATAATATGTACAAAGGCATCACGCCCTTGTCCAGCATGCATACGGCGCGCGTCTCGTCAGGCATGTCATAGGGCTTGCCCTTGCCGCCGATAAGCCATTGCACTGACATGCTCAATCCGTCATTGCACCAGGCGTTTGCCACGCCATAATCATAGAAGCTTGGCCCCTGGCCGATCATTAATTCACGTACGGAAAAGTTGCTGCCGCTTTTCGTGCTTGCATTATTGTAGTCACTGAATTGCTTGTCGGTGCATTCCTTGTCAAAATGGCATTCGCCGCCTGCCATGGATGATAGAATAGATGAAAAGAGCCCTGGTCCGTTTTTGCAAACCATGCAGGTGCAGTTGCCTGGCTTGCACGCCGCCTCTTCAGAAAGGCCAGCTACCCAGTCTAGGCCACCAACATAATCGCTTGCAAAGTCCCTCGTGCCCTTCGTGGCGCAGCCTGGCAGGAATGAAAGCGCAATCAAAACTGCAAATAGCATTAGCAGGAATTTTAAGTTCATTTAGATCAGATAAAATAAAGAAGAGAAAAAATAAAAAGAGATGGTTTACGCTGCCTTCTTGCCTGAGTAGACACTGGCCCCGCAGTTGCATCTGGCGCCGCGGAAGGTGAAAGTGCCGCACTTCGGGCAGCTTACCACCATGGAGCCTTTCCAGGGCGTTGCAGCCCTCCCGGCGCTGTCGTACACATCCTTTGCTATGTTCTCAACGCGGTGGCTCCAGCTTTCACTCTGGCCATACTTCTCCTTGTTGGCGTACCTGGTGACGAACTCCCTTGGAGTTATCGAAGAAGGCATGGCCGGCAGTGGCATGTGCCAGGCGAACAGTATCGGGTTGAACCAGCCGTAAATGGTGTTCTGGGATACCCCGAAGCCGCGCATTTCCTGGTCATTCCTGAGAGCAAGCGCTTCTGCGGATACAGTTCTCCTGACTGTAGACCTCATGGCGCTGTCGCGTATCTCCTTGTCGAACTCATAGACAGCATCGCGGTTTCTCCACATGTAGCCTGCCATGGCTTCATCCATCTTCTGAGTGTACCTGTAGTCTGAATAGCTTGCACCCGGGTTGGACATGCCTGTTCTGGCTATGGAATCAACGCCGGTCCTTCTGAAGAATATATCAGAAGGCGCCTGGCGCAAACCCTGCATCAGGTCTTCGCCTGCGGTCTGCCTTTGCTCTGCAGAGTTTTCCCACAGCCTCAGCTTGCTCAGCATGCCGCCCCCAAGTATATTCGAAGCGCTTCTGGCAGCTTCCAATATTCTCGGTGAGCTGTACTCGAATGGCTTGAGCGAGTCAGACACCTGGTCCCATCTGGACGGGCCGCCCTGCATGGACGTCTGTATGCTTCTGAACGTGTTGACATAGGGCTTGTGCAGTTTTGACGCAAGCTGCATTGGCCAACCGTAGAACGCCATAAACACGGCATATTCGCCGCCGCTCATGGTGCCGCGTATGTAATCCTTCGGAACGTTATCTCCGAGCAGGTGGCCTGGACCGTGGTGGAATGCCGATTCTGTTATTGACAGCAATCCCTGGGAGAGCGTTGCTCTGCCCGGGTGTCGGTCAACTGCCCAGGTCCAGGCGTGATGATAGGCGTGGTGTGACATCTCCACTTCCCTATAGGCGCTTCTTTCAGCTGCGTTCATCTCCTTGTAGTGGTCCCACTTGTTGGTATGCAAGTCTGCAGCCAGTCTCCAGGACTGGTCCTTCAGGTAGTTGGACGTCGGAACGCTTTCGTACAGCGCGGTGGTTACCGGCCAGGACGATGCCAGCGTTGTCTTCACAAAGTAGCTGCCCAGTTCGGTCTTCACATTGCGCATTACAGTCATCGCATTCCTCATCATGCCATTGTCAGTGCCGAACATTCTCAGGCTCTGCGGCGCTATGTCCATGGTCTCCTTCATCGGCTTTATCGTGACTGCAGTGTCTTTCCAGTATTTCATGTAGTCTCCGGTGTTTCTGCCGTAGGTGGACACCAGCGCTGCGAACACCTGTTCGCGGTCGTACTTGTAGCCGTCTTCGCGAGTCCATTTCTTGACATTCTCTATGAAGACGTCCCAGTCAGGGCCTGCCTGGCCCTTTTCCCTGAGCTTGTAGAACTCCTGCTGTAGTGCTGGTTTGCCAGCCTTGTTGAAGTCTATGACTACATCCTCGGCAACGAACTTGCGGAACTGGCCCTTGTTGTCGCGCATGGCCACTTCGCCATGTACCTTGTCAGCTACGCTGAGCGGCATGCCCTTATGATAGTAGCACCAGTCGCCTTCATACAGGCCAACCAGGGCTTTGGGCGAGTTGAGCAGGTCGTTGAACGTGACCGGCCTTTTCAGCTCTGCATTGAATTCGCCGCGATATTTCACTGCGATATCTTCCCTGAACTTTCTCATAACTCCCGGGTCGCTGAAGTTGGCGGTCTTGATAAACGTCAGGTCCGGATGGTTATTCATGCCCACCTTGTCCTGTATCGCCTTCTCGTAGAAGCCCAGCAGTATGGCGTTGTAGAAGTTCGACCTTTCAGGCATCTTGCCGTAGGCATCCTGCGAAAACTGGGAGTTGAATCTCTGCTCGCAGTCCTGCTTCATCTGGTCCACTACCCAGAGCTTCTTTGCCATGGCGGTTCTCTGGTCTATGGTCCACTTGGCCGTGCCCTGCATCTTGTCCAATTCTGCTTCTATGGATGCTTTCAGCGGCGGGATGTTGCTTCTGCTGAATCGGTTTTCCACCCACTCGCCTATGGCAAAGGATTCTCTTGCGCTCAGGGCGCCTACCCAGTGCCTTTTCATATCCACTTTGAACGAGTCTGCTGCAGGCCCGTAGTGCTCTGCGTTTTCCCAGTAGGCTGTCCTGCCAAGCCGGTCTCCCTTTACCACATCGCCTGTTTTCGGCAGTCTGCCCATACCGTAAAGAAGGTCTGTGAGTGCCTTCATTTCCGGGTTGGTTATTGTTTTGTCTGTTTTTGCGTCTGCTCTTGCTGCGACCAGCAAATTTGCGTAGGTTTTCCTGCCTGCATCTGTTGCCAAGTCATTTAGTATTGTCGACTTCATTCTTGCCTCTATCTTGGTAAGCTCTGACTTGTTCCTCAGGAATTCAGGCAGCTCGCCGAGGTTGCTTGTCGGGTTAAGACCTACCAGCCGGTTAAGCGTGTCAAGCCAGGCTCTCTGTGTGCCTTCCTTCACGCCGCCCTTCAGGAAGCCGTTTTCTCCATCCCATATCATGGTTCTGAGGACCATGGTCTCCCAGATGTCGCTGCCGTTTACTGAGCTGCGTCCTATGACTGTGTAGAAGCTGTTGTCGTTCCTTGTTTCGTTCATCTTTGCCGCAGGCGCCTGCTTCTCGTGCTCTGCCAGCAGCTCTCTCAATGCAAGGAACTTAAGGAAGCCGTCTTCCTTTCCGTACATCTTCTCGATGTTGTTGAGCTTTTCGCTGAACTTCATCATTTCTGAATCTATCACTGCGCCGTTCCTTTTCGCTATATCAAGTATTCCCGCTAGCTTTGCATCCAGCGTCATGCTGCCGCCGAGTATCTTAAGCAGCTCTTTTTCCACTGCTTCAATCTTGGCAGCGTTCTTGAGATAGCCGCACTTTTCTAATATATTAATGTCTTTCATTGCGAACTCAAGCATTTCCTTTTCGCTCATGGCGAAGTTCACGCCCATTGCCTTGTAAAGCTGCTTGAGCACGTACTTGAGCTGGTCTTTCTTAACCTCGTCCTTCAGGCTCTCGTAGGCAGCGGCCATCTTCTGGTCTATTGCCACTTTCTTGCCTATCTCCATGCCTGCTGACGCCGGCTTCATGACCTGCTTTGCCAGCACGGCCATTGCTCCTTTGCCAGTGCTTGCTTTCTCCATTCTCTTTAGCGCCTGGGCGCCGCCAACTGTTTGTACGGTGATGCGGGCCAGTCCGCGCGCAAGCTCTGGTGCGGTCTTTATCATTTCCTTGTAGCCTTTTGCGACTATCCTGCCGCTTCTTATTACTGATTCGTAGCTGCCCACCACCATGGTGCTTGCAGCGCTGTATCTGTTGGCGCCGGCGAACTGGGCAAGCCTCATCTTCACTTTTCCGTGCAGGCTGTTCTTCACTCCCATGTCCGGGTGTCCTGACAGCACGTCCATTGTTTGCGCTGTCCTGAGCGCAAGAAGATACTGCTTCGTGGTTTCCGTGGCCGCGGCCATCTTGCCGCCCATGGCCATTCCCTTTGCGAATATTTCCGCTACGGTTTTGTGCTCCTCTGAGCCGTAGGCAGAAGGAAGCTTCTTCAACAGGTGCTTTATCTGCGAGTAGGTCATACCGCTTTTCATGGCGATTGCAGCCAGGCCTTCCACTATCTTTTTGCCCTGCGGGTCACCACTACCACCTTTCAGGTTAGCCAGATCCGAAGCCACCTTCCTGCCTTCTGGCGTGTAGCGCATATCATTCATTATTCCCAGTGCGGTAGCTCCTACTGCTGCGGATGTAGCGCCGAGTTTTGCAGTAATTCCTTTATTCATTTCGCCGTAACCGTAGGGCAGCAGCACCTGGCCGCTTGCCGCAAAGCCTTTTGGCGATGGAAGCTTTGGCGTCGTTATATCAAGTAATGTTATCGGTGATTTGCCTGAAAAATACATCGATGCGAGCAGCATACCGAGTATGGCAATAAGTCCTATGCAGATCGGTTGGCCCGTGCTTGAGCCTGCCACTGCTGTTATGGAGTCTCTTATTGTCCTATATATGGTGTCGATTATTTTTGAATCGCTGTCAGCAACCTCCAGTTCTCTAGACGGTACGGTGACTATGTATTTCTTGCCGTCTATTTCAACCACGTTGCCGGAATCAAGATAATCGATGCGTACGCGGATTCGCGCGCCCTTGTAGATGTCTTTTGGCACTGTGCATGATGCGTAGTAGAATATTTTGCCTATGCCGAGTTCGTCTTTCGTAACTTCGGTGTTTGCTGAGACAATGCCGTTGGCACCGCAGGCAGTTATTGGTATAAACTTGCTGCCAGGGTTATAATAGGAAAATCCAATGGAAGCGTTTTTCACTGTTATATACTGGAGCGAATAGGCGCCTACCTTTGTTTTAGCTTCATTGTCAAAACAGGTTCGGTAGTCTGTGGCATCTGAACATTTTTGCCGGATTAATTGGGTAAGTGTGTCGGATTCCTCCTTGGACAGGCCGCTTGCATTTATTATAGGTATTACCAGTCCGGCAGTAAGGCTGTCGCCTGCAGTTCCATCCTGGGTGCTATTCTGAGTGACTACAAGCAGACCTGTTACCTCAGTAATTTCTGAGGGTGCAGGTTGTGCGAATACCGCTGCTCCCAAGAGCAGCGCCAACATTCCGAAAACAAACAATATTTTTTTCATAGGTACCAACCTTTTAGACGCTCCTGTGTATAACGTTCTTTAACCCCTTTTTAAACATTTTGTTTTCCGATAGTTTTAAAACTACATTTACTACAATATATGTAGTGATTTACATGAAAAACAACCCGTTTTTGCCCTGGGGGATGCCATCTACCGTCATGGGAAGAAAAGAAGAGCTGCGCATTGTTTCAGCTTTTGTTTCGCATATTTCCAATGGAAAAACCATGCTTTTGCTGCTTCGCGGGGCACCTGGAATGGGTAAAACAGTGCTGCTTAAGGCTGCGAACAATCAGGCAGCTGAGCTTAAGATGCTGCGTTGTTTTGTCAAGGCGCCTGCTGCGGCAAACGCGCTGCTGCGCGAGATTCATGCAGAACTGGCAGCAGCCGTTAGTGATTTATCTGATGCAGGCGAAGTAACATTTGAAGCTGCGCGCAAATTCCAGGAAGAACGGCCGGAGACTTTCGCAGCGCTTTTTTCCGGGCTTAAAAAGGCAACAGTGAAAAAACCTTTGCTTATCGTTGTTGCTGAAGTGGATGATATGAGGATGGCTGAGGCAGCTCTCAACGATGCTGCCCGTGCTCTAGAGTCGCAGACTGGAGTAGGCATTCTTTTTTCCACTGCAAAGAAGCTTTATCCGCCGCCAGGCGAGATGTACGTTGAACTGCATCCAGTGGACGAGCATGATTTCCGCGAGTACGTGGAGAAACTGACGAAGGGTAGGGCAAGAATCGGTGAAGAATGCCTTAAATCAATTTATCGGGACAGCGGAGGCAACCCGAAGCTGCTGCAGCTTACCTGCTGGTATCTTTACGACTCAGCACGGGAGAACGAGAAGATAATAACACAGGCGCATTACGTGGCAGGGCAGCGCGGCCTGCTTTCGCTGCTCTCACACGAATGGTTCAGCCGCCAGTATGCGCAGACTTCTGATGCGGAGAAGAAAGTACTTAGGCAGTTGGCCCGTCTTGGAGAAGCAAGCGTAACTGACATTGCCAAATCCATGAATCGCAGCCAGGGGCCTGTTGCTACTTTGCTATTGCGGCTTGAAGAGCGCGGCGACGTGGTAAAAGTAAAGCGCGGCATCTACCGCCTGTTTGCGCCGCTGTACGCTTCATTTGTATCAGAACGCTAGTCGTTGAAGCAGCTAAATATTTTCGTTCAATAGCTTCTCTATGCTGCCGCTTTTTTCTTTAGTGCTGTAGGTAATGTGCAATATCGGTATGGAGACATTGACAACGCGTTTGATGTTAATCGGCGTGCCTGAAACAACGACTTCTGCACCGCTTTTATTTATTGATTCCTGCAGGTCTGCAAGCTGCTCGCCGTAATAGCCCATAGCAGGCAGCACGTCTTTCAAGTGCGTGTACTTCTCAAATGTTGCTTTCAGGCTGCCAACTGCATGCTGTCTTGGATCAATTATTATTGCACCATGGTCCTTTGCATATTTGTAGCCTGCGCCAAATGCCATTTCCCCATGCGTAACTGTCGGACCGTCTTCGACGACAAGCACACGCTTTCCTGCAATGTCGATGTGCTCGTCAGGCGTAAGTTCAAGATCAGTTTCAATTATCGTGGCAGTAGGATTGAACTTCTTTGCATTCTCCACTACGAGCTTTGCACCTTCTGGGTTTTCGCTAACTTTATTCACGACGATGACATTAGCCATGCGGAAGTTTGTTTCGCCTGGATAGTATTTCATCTCATGGCCTGGTCGCAGTGCGTCTGCGACGACAAACATCAAATCAGGCTTGTAGAATGGCCAGTCATTGTTGCCGCCATCCCAGAGGATAATGTCTGCTTCTTTTTCAGCTTTGCGCAGAATTCTTTCGTAATCAACACCTGCATAAACAATTGTGCCATTCTTGATATGCGGCTCATACTCTTCTCGTTCTTCAATGGTGCACTGCTGCTTGTCCAGGTCACGTATGCTTTTGAAGCGCTGCACTGCCTGCTTTTCCAAATCTCCGTAGGGCATTGGGTGTCTTATCACTACAAACTTTTTGCCGGCAGCACGTAGTAGCTCAGTAACCTTCTTCATCATCGGGCTTTTGCCTGCACCTGTGCGCACTGCGCACACTGCTATGACTTTCTTAGTGCTTTTCACCATGGTGTCATTCGGGCCCAGCAGGCCGAAAGTAGCGCCTGCTGCCTGCGCTCTTGAAGCAAGATGCATTACGTATTCGTGAGACACATCCGAGTAAGCGAAATAAACCTCATGCACGTTCTTCTCTTTCACTATTTTCTCAAACTCAGTCTCTTCGTAAATAGGAATTCCATCAGGATAAAGCTTGCCTGCAAGCTTTGCAGGGTATTTGCGTCCTGCAATCTTAGGTATCTGCGTTGCAGTGAAGCCAACGACGTTATACTTTTTGTTCTTGCGGAAAAACACATTGAAACAATGAAAATCTTTTCCAGCTGCGCCCAAAATCAATACATTTCGTTTTTCCATGCTAAACACCTAAAGCTAATCACAATTTGAGTACTACCCTCTCGCCTTTGGGGTTTTTATTTTTTTGCCTGCACGGTGGGAAGTATAAAATGAGCCCGGGTAAAGCGACAGAACAAGCGACCTATTTTTTTACAAAAACTATAAGATTGGTTGGGTTAACAGAGTCAAAACTTCCCAGCTTATGTATCTTGCCGTCAGCACTTTTATACATCGAATAGTCATACATTCCTACATCTAGATTTATCAGTGATGTTGCGCCCATCCTCTTGGCCTCTTCCATCGCCTCTTTCTGCACTTTCCTGAACCTTGCCAGTGTCTCCGTATCCACATCCAAAATTCTCACGAGTTCCTTGTCTGACAATTTCTTTTTGGGCATGCGAGAACATCCGGATGAAAGTTTATTAACCTCTCAATGGTTAGCCAAAAACCTAACAAAAGCCAAACGATTATAAACATCCCAAGCGACGCTAAATATGGTGATACAAATGAGAAAACTATTTACGCTCTTCGCGCTGCTCGTGTTTATGGTAGCAGTGTTTGCCTCGCAGCCGCAGCTTACTTATATACAAAATGAGAATGGTTCTGAATCCGCAACCACAGGAGACATGGGCACCGCAATCTCATCTTCAAGCACATCCACCAGCAACCATCAGGTTGTAGAAAACGGGGCTGGCAAGAATACTGTTGTGGCAAGCAACACATCCTCCACAACAATTGAGGTTTCACCAACCGCAGTGAGCATGGGCGGACAGGCAGTCGGCACCACCAGCACTACAACTGCGGTCCAGGTTTCTACAGCTACATCCACAGTGGAAATAAAAGGCGACAAGGAAAAGAACACCGTAACAATCTCGTCCACCTCCACAACTTCATCAGCAGTTCCCACGGCCACTGCCGTTTCAGTATCTGTCGCATCCGGTGAAAGCGTTGAGGTGAGCAAGGGTGGCGTTTACCTCAAGGGCATGAATACGCCCCTGAAAGTATATCCAAGTGATATAATTTCGCCCACGGTTGCAAGCTCAGGCACAGTAACCGCGATTCTTACAACCGAAGACGGCAAGTACAAGTATGAAATAAGGCCAGGAATGGCTGGGGGCCAGGCAATTGCAATTGATTCCTTTACCTCCACCCCAATCGTCATTGCCTCGGGCACCTACACGGTCGAGTTTCCATACGAGTCCAAGAAAATGTACGTGGATAACACGGTGGTTGAGCAGGTAGATATGGCCACACCCGTTGCAGTTAGCGTAAAGGAAAACGATGCGCCAAAAGAGATACAGGTAACACAGCAGGGCACATACCTAACGATTACAGATGCAGGCACGTCCACAAAAGCCACCACGGACATTTCAGTGGACAAGCAGGTGCTCTATGCAGGAGGAAAGGAAGTCAAGGTACTGCCCGCAACAGCCTCTGCAAGGGCATTTGAGGTTACCGGCGCAACCGTAAAGGAAGTCGAGCTCAAGACGCAGGACAACAAGCCGGTGTATGTGATGGGCCTTGAGAAGGATTACAATTTCCTCTGGCTTATCCCGGTTAAGGCAACTGTCCCCACAACAGTAAGCGCGGAAGACGGCACCGTTCTCAACGTTGAGCAGCCATGGTGGTCGGCCATAAGCTCTGGCGGCGTAACCCTTAAGGCAGGGGACAAGATACAATAGCGAAACAGCATCTTTCTTTTTTCATTTTTAATTCTTACACAGTTAATCCAAACCATATGTCCAAGCTTAAATGTGCCGGCCCGTGCCAGCAAAACCAGAAAATGGAAAAACTTCAAAACGAATGAAGCGCTGATTTTTTCTTTTTATTTTTTTGCTTTAAGCAGTGGTTTTGGTCAGCTGCAGGGCCCGAGGGTTCCGTTATAGGTATATCCGGGATAAGTCTCAAAGTCGAATGGCATCCCTGGCCTAACCCTGTACTGTTTCGTGTCTATCTGTATTACTGCCTCTCCATCGCGATTCACGCTTAGCAGCTGTACAAAAAAACCACCTGCAAGAGTGCTGCTGTCGCGTTTAACAAGGACTCCTCCACCTGCACCTCGATTTGTGCCCGTTCCAGAGTATACAAGCCAAAAATTCTGCTGCTCCTTACGTATTCCTTCCTGGCCGCCTTCCTTTCTGCGAAACGATAGCATGCCTAGCGCATCAGTAAGCCAGGCACGAACACCGCGTTCTGGCTGTTTAGTAGTTATCATGAAAAATAATCTGTTGGTATTTATTTTTAAATGTGGTCTTTTGGCTAATAATATTTATTCAACCAGCGTTATCGCGTAGATAAACAGGATGCCAATCAGAAATATGGCAACGCCAAGCAGTTTCTTGCCGCCCTCTTCCTTGTGTAGCTCAGGTATCAAATCAGACGCAGCGATGTAGATAAATCCGCCTGCAGCAAATGGCAGAATATACGTTGCAACGCCTTGCATACTGCTCATGAAGAAATATGCTGCTATTCCGCCGATTATGCAGCTTGTCTGGGAAAGCAGCGAATAAAGCAAAGCTTTGTTTTTTTCAACGCCGCCATAAACCTGTACGCCGAAGATGCCTAACTCTTGCGGGATTTCGTGTGCGATTATGATTGCCGTAGTGGTCAGGCCAAGCGGTATGTTTGTCAGAAATGCAGCTGCTATGATTACGCCGTCAACCAGGTTGTGCAAAGCATCGCCAAGCAGTATCATATAGCTGAATGCATGGATGTCGCATTCTTCGCAGTAGTGCCAATGCAGGTATGTCTCAAGAAGCAGGAATATGACGAAGCCGACCACTGTCATAATAGTTATCATTCCAATCGGCATGTTTTGTGCTGCTGCTTCAGGAATAAGGTCAAGCAGGCCGCCGGCTATCAAAGTGCCTGCTGCGAATGCAATAAGCAGATAGGAAATATATTTCATCTTCTTCTCATTGCGGACCCAAAGGGTTAGCACTCCTGCCAGCCCAAGCAGAGAGACTACTATTAGTGCGCCTATAATCCACCACAAAACGTCCATAGGTTTCTATCTCCCACGAGGTTTAAAAAGCTAATCGATAATCGCTTTCTTATGTTTAAATAGTCTATTTGGCCTCTATTTTAACGCCATATCCGTCTATCTTTTCCGTAGTATATTTTTCGATCTTCAGTTACACGTATCGCTCTGTCGTCGCCCGTGTAGATCCTTCTATTTTCAAAGCCGTTTAGAAAACTAGTTTTTTCGGCGGTTCTATCTAATGGGATTATATCCAAAACACCAGGTGCAGAGGGTACAATCGCTAGTGGAAATCCAAAAACAGCTTTCTTTTCACCATACTTGATTTTCATGCGAGCTGTTGCTTCTTCGCTATCGTATATTACAGTGCGCAGCTTGAGTTCCATTCCGTTCTTGTCAATTGAGCTGACTGATACGCTAGTCTCGCCATTCTCTGTAGGTATGGTAAACAGGCGGTCTCCAATGTCGACCATTTTTCTCTGCGGTCTCTGTGCAAGGCTTAAAATTTCAGCAAAAGGGTTCATCTCGTTCTCACGAGCTTTTTTGACGTCCTGATACCAGGTATTTAAGAGTAAACCAGCAGTCAAAACTGCCACGGCAGTAAATCCAGCTATCTTTCTCGCATCTTTTCTATCAATATCTTGCAGTTTTTGAATAGCAGCTCTGAGTTTCATATTGTCACCATACATATCTATGTATAATAACATTTAAAAATAGTTGTTTAATCGATAATCGCTTTTCCGCGGTGAAGTTCGCGCAGTGCAGACGTAGTATTCCTAAATACTTTTGAGAATCTTATGCGCAGCTTGCCTTTTTCTTCGCTGCTGGAAATCAGTTTTATTCCTACTTCCCTACCCATGTGCGACAGGATGCTTTCGAAGATTTTCCTGTTGCTTACCAATACTTCGAATTCCTCCTCTATGTCTTTTCCTGCCCTTACGTCGTCTATGGCCTTAGTCAGCCCGGCATAGAATGCGCTGCCCAGTTTCTCTCCGTATTCTTTTCTGCCTAAGGCAAAATCATCTATGAAATAGGATGATCGTAGTATGCGCTGCAGGAAAAAGCCGTCTGGCAGGTCAAAGAATGTATAAGCGCCTCTTCCTATGTCTTCTATGTCAGCAAAAGGCGTAACGTACTTTATCACGCTAGCCCGGTCTGCGCTTTTTATCACCATGCCTTCTTTCTTGCCCTTATGCAGGTACGCTGCTATTTTAGCCACAAGCTGCAGCTGTGTCTTATCGAATCTGCCAAGGAATGGCACTGCATCTATCTTGTATTTTGCCAGCAAATGATATTTTTTCACTGGCGGAACATACTTCATGCCAGTATCAATGTCAAAAACAAGCAGTTTAACGTCGAATTTATCTGTCGGCGGAGTAAAAGGAGTGTTGCCTATCATTTCACCGCATAGCACGAGTGAAGGATGGTCTGAGAAGAATTTTTTCAGTTGCTGCATCTCACGGACTTTCTCAGTTGCAAAAGGATCAGCATAGCCGCCGCGTGTGAATGCAAACAGCTTACCTGCCACCAGTGCGACGCGCAGGTTGTAGCCGTCTATTTTCTCTTCCAAGTAGAAAATATCGTTTTTGATGTTCCGCTTTATGCCGTTTTCCAGTGTGTATACGCGCGCTATGTGCGGGTAGCCCCAGATAATCGTAGACGGCGTTATTACCGTGCCGCGCTCTATTTTCCTGTAGGATTTGCTGAAGCGGATGTACTGCAGCTCTTCTTTCATCTTCTCCGCTTTGCCGTCTTTGATTGCAGATTTCACATCTGAAGTTTTTATCTCACCACGGAACATTTTTCAACCCCAATCTGTTTGCTATGAAATTGGTTGCCGGATGAAGGCATACGGTAAGTGCGAACATGAATAGCAGGTTATCCCACGTGTACAGCGTCGCGTTGGCAAACG
>JAZDDV010000052.1:0-8592 GCA_043809425.1 Microcaldota archaeon
ACATGGAACTCTTTCATATCAAACTCAGTTCCTGGCCAGGCAGAAATACCGTCGATAATAGTAATCATGTCTTTAGACTTGGCATATTTGCAAATTTCCTTCACATGATTGCAAACACCGTAGCCTGTTTCGTTATAGACCATTGCCAGCACCTGCGCATCGCTTGCATCTATTGCTGCCTTAGCGCGTTCCAGGTTCCAGCCCTCTGGCTTTTCATGCTTGTGCACTATTGCATTCGTATAAATGCCTACAGTGGTAGCGCAATACTCGCCGAATTCACCGTTGGGAAAGCAAACCGCCTTTTCGTTTTTCTTGCAAAGGTTAAGCACAAGCGTTTCCAGTCCAAGTGCGCCTGAGCCTGTGATAACATACGCTTCTTCTGCGTTGAAATAGCCCTTCAATCTGGTGCAAAGATCGCTGTACAGCGCAGTGAAATCCTTGCTGCGGTGTGTTATCATTTCTTTAGTCTGCGCTTGCCTTATTTCTTCTAAAACCGGAACCGGGCCCGGAGCTAACAAGATCGTCATAAAAACACCTAATGATTAGTAGATAACAACTACCGGCTCATAATACTTGCGCACATTCCAATTATACGCACGCTTTTCAAGCATGGAGCGCATTTCATTGGTAGCTATCTGCTTGTCTTCGTGCAGCCAGCCAAGCTTCATGTTAAGCCGTATTATGCGGCCTGGAATAAGGTGCCTTGTTGATTTTGCCGGCAATGGCGCATGGTCCATGGCAGTCTTCATAATCTCCTCTTTTGTGTACGCTCTTCTGTAGAATATAGTTTCGCCATCTTTTTGCCTCTTGCCTATTTCTTCAAGCGGGATATAGGACGGCTGCTTGTTTTCAATCAGTCCAATCAGGTACTTCTGCTCCTCAACCATTTCCTTTATCTTGTACTTTCCCGGATTAAGCAGCAGATACTGGCCATCAGGAGTCATTGCCAGTGCAGGTGATTGCAGTCCATCAATAGCTGCCTTGCCTGCGGCTTCATCCACCTTTTCAAATCTTATGGAATCAAGCTTCTGTAGCTCATCTGCAGTTATCTTCATTGACGGATACCAGGTGCCGACTTTAATGTCAGGACTTTGATAATCAACTAGCTGGCATGCCGCGTTAGGACATTCTATTATCTGCAGCACGTTAAGCCGGTGGTTGCCGTCCAGCACTACGCCTGTCTTGTTATCAATAATAAGCGGGTCGACAAGATGGCCGATATTGAGCATCCCTTCTTTTAGCCTTATCAGGCTCCGGGATATTATCTGCTCGTGGCCGTAGAGCGCTTTTGTTTCCCTGATTTCCAGCTGGCTTAGTAAATCCTCTAACACCGTCATAATATTCCCCTAGAAATGCTAAAATGTTAATCGGATGGCTTTTTAAATTTGCCATGCTTTTCGGCGGATTTCGCTGTTTGCCGTTGGTTTAAAAATATCTGCAGCCAAACGATTATATGGACGTTTTATTCGCTGTTGTCGGTTTGGTGCTGCTGGCGCTTTTTGCCGGACTTGCATTTTTCATATTCAAAAAAAGCGTTAAGGCCGTGTGGGGTCTGCTGGCCAATACTATTCTTGGCGTCATCGCCATACTGGTGCTTAACTTCTTCGGTGCAGCCATACCGCTGAACATAATAACTCTTGGGGTTTCAGCGATTTTCGGTTTGCTTGGCGTTGGGCTGCTGCTTTTCTTCAGGTTGTTTGGCTGGCTATAGTTAGATATCCAATAGCACAGTGATGCGCCAGCTGCCTTTCAGCTGCTCTACTTTCAATTCATGATAAGTTACTGCTTTGACTATGTTTTCAGGCTGCTTTTTCTCTCCATATAATGTAATCTTCACGCCGCCTTCTGCTTTTGTCATTACTGCTTTTTTTGGGGTGAAATGCTCTGATTCGCACTCAGAGATTATTGCCGTAAGCGCTGCAACCACCAGGTCATCGCGATTTTCCTGCTTTACCAGCAGCTCTATTTTTTCCTTGCCAGTTGCATGCTCTGCGCCCATCTGCGTAAGCATGGCCGCCGCCGCCTGCTCCAGCGCCTTTTCAAAGCTGCTTCCCGTCGCCTGCACAATCAGGTCAGAAGTATGCGGCAAGAATCTGTACATCACTCCACTCTCCAGCGCTGGCCGCCTTTTTTATCTTCAAGAACAATGCCCACTGCCTTTAATTCAGTGCGGATTTCGTCTGATAATTTGTAGTTTTTCTGATTGCGCGCTTCTTCTCTTGCTTCAATCAGTTTTTCTATTGCCTCTTCCGGCTTTGCAGCTTTCACGCCGAATTTTGCAGCTAGTTGCACTATATCATCGCGGTCTTTCAGGCCTTTTGTTTCAATTGTTATACCAAGAATATCTAGCATTTTCTGCATCTCTGCCTTTGCCGCTGCTACAGCTTTCTTATCAATCGCATCCTTGCTTATCTCGATATTCAGCTCTTTCATAAGCCTGAACAGCGCGGCAAGTGCAAGCGGAGTATCAAAGTCGTTTTCCATTGCATCATGGAATTCCTTAACTGCATCTGTATAATTGAAGCTGCCCTTATCTTTCTTTTCAGCCAGCGCCTCATCCACCAGCTGCAGCGTATTTGCTATGTGCTCGTAAACCTGGCCTGCTTCTGCGATGTTTTTCTTGTCGTAGTCTACGGGACTGCGGTAGTGGCTTTTCAGATAGAATATTCTCATGGCCATAGGCGAAAATTGCTGCAGTGCATCTTTTATGGTAGTGAAATTGCCAAGGGGCTTGCTCATTTTTTCGCCGCCTACAGTGAGAAATCCGGTGTGCAGCCAATATTTGGAGAATTGCTTGCCTGTTGCCGCCTCGCTTTGCGCTATTTCATTTTCATGGTGCGGAAAAATCAGGTCGCGCGCGCCGCCGTGAATGTCAAGCGTGCGTTTTGCGTATTTTCCTGCCATGGCGCTGCATTCTATGTGCCAGCCAGGCCGACCGCGGCCCCAGGGCGAATCAAACTCAATTATTTCGCCGTTTGTTTTCTTCCACAGCGCAAAATCCGCCGGGTCGTCTTTTGTTTCATCCACGTCTTTGCGCGAGCCTGCGTGTATCTCATCCATTTTCTGGCCTGAGAGCCTGCCGTAGTTGGCGAACTTGGAAACGTCAAAATACACGCCTGTTGCCGTCTCGTATGCATAGCCGTTTTTAATTATCTTTTTTATGAATTCGATGATTTCAGGAATATGTTCTGTTACCTTAGGATAGACTGTTGCCCGTTGTATGTTGAGCTTGTCAAACATTACCAGTGCTTCCGTATGGTTGCTTTCAGTAAGCTGCTTTGGCTGCGCGCCGCTTTGCTTGCAGCGGTTGATTATCTTATCATCTACATCGGTGATATTCTGGATGTGCAGCACTTCGTAGCCAGCTGCCTTCAGGTAGCGTTTCAGCACGTCGAATGCCACATACGTCCTGGCGTGGCCTATGTGTGCCTGGTCGTAGGGCGTCAGTCCGCAGACATACATCACTACGCGCTTGCTTTCCACAGGCTTGAATTCGACAAATGCCTTTGCGATGGAATCGTAAACCCGCATACTTTTATTTCACGTCCGAAGGTTTTTAAAGTCCTAATGCCATTTTTCATTGGCAGGCTGCGCTGCAGCCTGCGACGAGGGTGAGTCTTTGGACAGGAAGGATTTTGGAATCCCGAAGCCGGTGGCTGAGGGGGACGTTTTGGAACTTAAGGTCGAGAGCGTTGGCAGCCGCGGAGACGGCATAGCCAAGAAGGACAACTTTGTGATTTTCGTGAAAAACGCTCAGAAGGACGAAACCTGCAAGGTGAAGATAACCAGCGTTAAGAATACTTACGCAACAGCAGAAAAAGTAGAAGGCTGAGCTTTTATTTTCCGTATAAGTCAGCCACTTTGCCAAGTATCATATTCTCTATCCCGAATTCTATGCCGGTTTTTTGCGGCACTATGACATAGGCTTTCCAGCCTAATCCCTCGCCATAGGCCACGCGCACGCGGCGGTGGCCGTCAAGCAGTACGTTCTTGCTATTGCTTTTAAGCACTATTATGGGCGTTACATAGCCGTTGCCTATGGCCGATGAGATGCGCCTCATTTTTTCTGCAGCTGTCGCTTCTGTTTCCTCGCCAGAATACGTGTAAGCTATTTCACCCAACTCCTTTCTGCTGAATTTCGCTTCCTTAACAGCGAATTCCACGCCCGGGTAGAGCTTTTTGTAATAGTCCAGCAGCCTTTCCAGGAGTTTCTTCTCCTCTTCTTCTGTCATGAGACCTAGCATAGCACCACAGGAACACTTCTCAGAAAACGTTTTATAACCTTTCCGAGATAACTGCCTGGTGAGCTTATGGCTGTTAAGATAATACACGACCGTGATATTTGCATCGGCTGCGGCGCCTGCGTTGCCATGTGCCCGGCAAACTGGGAGATGGCAAATGACGGCAAGTCAACGCTTAAAGGCGGCAAGGCAACTGGCAAAACGTTTGTGGCAGATGCCAAGGAAGTTGGCTGCAACATGCCCGCAGCCCAGTCCTGTCCGGTGAATTGCATTCATCTGGAAGACAATGGGAAAAAGCTGATATAATGCCGATTTACACGCGCATAGGAGATAAGGGCGATACGCTTGACCTTAATGGCAAGAAGGTGAGCAAGGACGATTTGCGCGTGGAGGCCTATGGCTCGGTGGATGAGCTTAATGCAGCACTGGGTATTGCCATTGCATTTACCGAAGACGGAGAGATGCAGGCTATACTTACAGACGTGCAGAAAGACCTTTTTGCCATGGGCGCAGAGCTGGCAAGCGAAGGCAGCAGCAAGAAAATAATTCCGGCAAAGACTGAAAAGCTGGAGAAGATAATAGATGCTTTAGACCCGCAGCTGCCCTTCTTGAAGAACTTTATCATTCCCGGTGGCTGCAAGACTGCTGCCGTGCTGCATCTTACGCGGACTATCTGCAGACGCGTTGAAAGGCGAGTAATCGCAGCGGCAAAGCACAATAAGATCAATCCGGAAATAATCAAATACCTTAATCGGCTTGGAGATTTACTATTTATTCTGGCGCGCTATGCCAACAGGAAAAAGCGCTATGAGGAAACCATCTGGAGAGGGAAATAGGCTTGCCACGGCTGACGATAATTATTCCTGCTTACAACGAGGAACGGTCAATCGTTAGTTCAATTGGAAAGCTTGCTGATTATATCAAAAAGAACAAACTTGACTGCGAACTGCTTGTAATTAATGATTGCAGTAGCGACGAAACTGTAGTTGTGCTTGCTTTGGCTAAATTACCTTCCTACGCGCGTATTATAACAACTGCCAAGCGCGAAGGCCGAGGTGCGAGCATTTCCAATGCGATACGTGCTGCGCGTGGTAGTGTCGTGCTTTACCTTGATGCAGACATTTCATTTGAGCTTGACATAGTGCAAAAGCTTGTGCAGGCGATTGATGATGGAGCAGATATAGCAACAGGCTCGCGCCTATTGCCTTCATCCAAGGCAAAACGTTCGTTCTTACGGTCATTTCTCAGTACTGCCTATAATTTGCTGGTGCGGTTGATGCTTGGCTCACGGATTCATGACCACCAGTGCGGCTGCAAAGCATTCAGACGCTCTACGGTGCTGCCATTGCTGCAGCAGGTACGCGCAAACCACTGGTTCTGGGATACGGAGCTGCTGGTTCTTGCGCAGAAAAAAGGTCTTAAGGTTGTTGAGCTGCCTCTGGCCTGGTGGGAAGGGGAATATACTACGGTGAATGTGCTGCGGGACAGCCTGACACTATTCCAGAATATTTTCGCGCTTAAGTTCCGAACAGACTAAATTTGAGATGGATGTTTGTTACTATGGATAACGAAATGCTGCATGAAGGCAGTTGGTGGGCAGATGCACGCGCAGTTCTTATCTACCATTTGGTCAAAACCTATGTTAAAGGGGAAAAAAGAATCTGTGATGTAGGTTGTAGCCGCGGTCTCCTTCTTTCCATATTAAAAAAATCCTCAAAACTAACCTGCTGCGGATTCGACGTTGATGCTGGTGCAGTTAAGGCAGCTAGAGAAGCTGGCCTGAACGTTAAAGTTGCAGGTTGTCTTGCCTTTGAGTGCAAAGAAAAACAGGACGCAATCCTATTGCTCGATGTCTTGGAACACATTGAAAATGACAAAAAGGCTCTTGTGCACTGCCGTAAACAGCTTAAACCTAATGCCCTGCTAATCGTATCTGTTCCATCCTATCAGTCGCTATTCTCTGATTTTGACCTTAAAGTTGGCCATAAAAGGCGTTACGATAAAAAACAACTAATTAACTTTTTCCAAAATAATGGTTTTCGAATTATCTATTTTACCTATTGGAACATGTTTCTGCTTCCAGCAGTCTTTTTCTTCAGGAAATGCCTACCATTCAGGCACTCAACTACGCAGGACGAAGTAAACGTATCAGCGCCTCTTGGCTTTTTATTGAAATCAGTGCTTGGTTTAGAGAACCGCATCATAAAGGCAGACCTACCTCTTCCGTTTGGTGTTTCTATGATTATTATTGCGCAGAAACTCGGTAAATCAGAAAGCGAATAAAAACCGCAGTTGGAAAACCAACAATCGTTCCACTAAAAAAAACTGCTACCTTTTGTAGATTGCTAGCCAATTTACATCAGTTACGTTTTCTATTTTTTCACCAGCGGTTACATTCAACTCCCCGGTTATGGCGACATAACTGAATTTAGTTAAATTCGTGTCCTTTCTGTACGTTCTATTATCATAAAACATAGTTAGGAAATTACCATCGACGATACTTGCGTTTTTGTAGTGGTAGTTATCGATTAGTTTCTGCAGGCTTGTGTTGTCCGGCTCCTGGATTATTATAAGACCGTAATCCAGTGGCCTGCCTAAGACTCTACGCTCTTCTAATTCCTTGTAGGCAAATACGCCTGACGAATACTTGCCTGCGATCAGTACGTTTTCCTTAAATGCTAAAAATTCGCCTACTGCTTTTGCGGGTAATGCCGCGTTATTATTCATTTGGTAAATCGGGAAAAAGAAAACCCATGAAGTAATCAGGAAAATGCCAAACATGAACATGGCAAATGCGTCAATCCGTAGTTTTTCTCCGTCCTTGAAAATTGCAAGCAGAGAGAAGTAGATTATGGCAGGCGCTATAGGCAGGAAATACCAAGGCATATTTTTCCCAGCCAATAGCGGGAAGATGATAAGCAGTAGCCATACGCTGAAAAACGCATTATTTTTCCAATTCCTGATAACTCCTAGTGCAGCCAGTACTAGGAAAGGTCCAGATAAGTATAGCAAGGGTGCAAGGGTGGTGAAAATGATATCATAGGTCAAACCTCCGAGCAACTTTCCGGTAATTATCTCACTAAAGACAAGATTCGCTTCAGCAGGGCTACTATACGCCAGGTAGTTAATTATGAATGCAACCGGCAGCGCCAATAGTGAAAGCAGGAATTCCTTGCTTTTCAGCGTTTTTTTATCATTTTGCCAAAGATACGCAGCAAAGACTATTGGCGGTAAAAAAGCGAGGGTCTGTTTGGTGAAGAATGCAAGAAAGACCGCAACTGCAGCGAGCAAAAAGTAAATCTGGCCTTTTTTGTATTCAAGATACGCCCACACCGCGGTTAGAAGAAACAAGAAACATAGGGTATCGGTAAGTGCACGTGATTCAGGGTATATTACAAGCGGCAACAGGGCATAGGCAAGCAAGCCAAGGTATGAGAATTCTTCAGACTGAAATTTCCTGTATATCAGGTAAAGAGGAATAGCAGCCAACAGTCCAAAAATCAAGTTGGAAAGCCGGTACACTAGTTCTATTGGTAGTGGCGTTGCCTTTGCAGCCGCCACAAAAGGTATTGAAAGCCAGAAATACAGCGGTGGTTTCCAACCCATCTCGTAGCCAAAAAACGTCGGTATGAGTGTGGCATGGGTCATTTGCTCTTCCATCATTATGACATACAACCCTTCATCTGATAGTAGTCCTAGGGTCGTACCGACGAATAGCCTCGGCATCAGGTAGCAAAGCAGGAAAAGAAGTGCCAGGTGCCACTTTTTCATAGAGATGAGACGCTTGTTAATGTTTATAAATATTTACACACAGATACCAACAATAAATACTAACGCAAGGTGAAATGATGAACGTAATCGAAGTAATGAACACTGTAAATAAGATTGGAAAGTATGTCCTGACGCTGGTTCTTGTTGTGAACCTGGTTAGCGTTTTGTCTGCCCAAGGTCTATCAGGGATAAACACTGCCATGAAAGATCTTTGTACTACAGCGCTTACTTTCCTTGGCATTGCTATCGCTCTTATGATTATACTCGCAGGTGCGGTTTACGCATTCGGTCAGATTATGGGTGCTGAAACCAGAGCAAGGGCAACTGTATGGGCAACGGCAATGCTTACTGGTGCAGTCATCGGCGCGTTAATTTACCTGATTGTTCCGTATATCATCGGAAAGATACTCGGTAGTTCCACTACTACCTCGTGCGACTTCAGTGTGACCTCAGCAGTACCAAAAGAGACTTAAATATTTTAGTTTTTTTATTTTATTTGGGCCCATAGCTCAGCTTGGGCTTTTTGGCTTCTGTATTCTTAGGGCAAAAACCCCGGAAAAGCCCTGAGGCAAAATAGGCC
>JAZDDV010000053.1:0-2145 GCA_043809425.1 Microcaldota archaeon
AGCGCAAGGCAATCTGCTGCTGAAGCTGGCAAGGAAAGCCATTGAAGAAGCCCTTAAGCACAAGACAGTCAAAGTTGCTACGGCAGTAAGGCACCAGAAAATATTTCAGCAGCAGCCTGGAGTCTTCGTCACCATTTTGAAGAACGGCGAGCTTAGGGGCAGCGTGGGCTATCCGGAGCAGACTTACCCGTTGATTGATGCTGTAGTAAGGGCAGCGAGGGATGCCGCGTTTAACGACCCAAGGTTCAAGGCTGTTAAGAAGAGCGGGCTGCAGCAGCTAAGGATAAGGATTGATATCCTGTCAAAATTCAAGCAGACAAGCATCAGGGGCATTAAGCCCAGAAAGCAAGGTATCTACGTCAAATACGGGCCTTTCAAAGCCTTGCAACTGCCCGAGGATGCGAAAAAGTTCAAGTGGACAGCAAGGCAGATGATTGAGAACGCGCTCCGAAAAGCCGGGCTAGCTCCCGAGATGTGGAAGGACAAGAACGTGAAGATCTACAAGTTCACTACGAAGGCGTTTGAGGAGAAATGACGCAACAATGCTGCAGGATTTTCTAATACCATTTGCAACAATCGCCATTGCCGAAATGGGAGACAAGACCCAGCTGGCTATGATGGCAATGGCTGCGCGGTATAAGCACACCATGCAGATATTCCTGGGAGCAATGGCAGCTTCCGCAATTGTTGACGGCTCAGCGGTTGTGCTTGGCAACTACGCCTCAAAATACATCCCGAAAACGCCGGTCTCAATAGCTGCAGGCATTTTGTTTATCATCTTCGGAATTTACACGCTGCTGAGAAAAGAGGGGAAAGAAGGTGAAAAAAGCGGAAGAGCAGCAGCCGCAACTAAGAAGTCGATATTCGTCGCAGCCTTCGTGCTCTTTTTCGTAAGCGAGTTTGGCGACAAGTCGCAGTTTGCCGCACTGCTATTTGGAACGCAATACAATCTGCTGCTTACACTGCTAGGTGCTCTGGCAGGAATAGCCGTACTGCTTGTTGTCATGCTGGCTGCCGGAAAATACATAAGCAAAAAGCTGAATGAGAAAGCCGTCAGACTTCTGTCAGCGCTGCTGTTTATCGGAATAGGGCTATTTACCTTGCTGAGGGCGCTGGGCAACGTCTGAATAAGAAAAGTCCGAATACGACCAATAACTAAATTTGATTTTCTCAGGCGGAACTACTCCTCCAAGCCTTTTTATCAGCGCAATCCATATCACCGTCCTTTCAAGCGCAGGCTTTACTTCATCAGCAACTAATGCAACACGCGAATACTCATTTCCGTTGCTGTCAGTTCTGTAGTGCGCACGGACCAGAATTCCAGGCACGACCGCATCAAACATTTCCCCGCTGCGGTCCCTGTTTACAAAATAAACAATCCTCTTGCTGCCAAGCGCAACTACATCTTCAAAATCTGTCCAAACGCCATCAATTTCGTTGAACCTCGCTCTTTCAGGATTAAAATGCATATAATCGCGTTCAAGCACTTGCTCCAAACTCTGCCGTTCCATAGTTAGGTGGTATATTCTCGTCTTTAAAACTTTTTTGCTACGATAACACTCAGGCATCAAATGCTAGTAATTGATTCACGCTTTTACTTTGTATCTGTTCAGAAGCAGCGAGTTTCCAACTACGGTGATTGAGCTCGAGGCCATCGCTATTGCTGCAAAGATTGGGTTTAGTGCGCTGGTGGGGCAAGAACCCTGCGGGTTGAGTCGCAGCGAAACCAGTCAGTAGTTTACAAGAAAGACCGAGCCAAAGTGCAACGGTTCACAAGAAAAACTGCAGTTTTTCTGTGCGTTTGCGAAGCAAAAATTGGCGAAGAGTTCGGGCGGCTCGCGTTATTTTTTCTTTTTTAACCAGCCAATTAGAAATAAAATTCCTACAAGGAAGGCTGGTCCGGCAATTGTCAAAGACCAAGATAGAGCCATACGCCAATCCAAACCACCCATTATAATACTAATAAAGGTCTGGAGAATATATAATAATCCGGCTAGAATAAATGCAATTGCCCCGACTAATTCATGCTTCCATGATATGATCACAATAACTAGTAAAATGAATGCCGGAATATTGTGCATGAACAATCCTACAATTGTTCCCCAGAATCCATAATTTCCCTCAAAAATATCTAAAGAAAACATG
>JAZDDV010000054.1:0-8232 GCA_043809425.1 Microcaldota archaeon
GTCGTCAGGACGATACGACCAACAGTAGATGAATTAATCTTTCTCAAACGCACAGTTGCAGAACTGAAAAGGCAGCTGAAAAAAGCCACTAAACGCGAAGTAGTGCTGGCTGGTTCAGTTGCCAAAGACACTTTTCTCGCAGCAGAAGGCGACATAGACCTATTCATACTTTTCAAGGAAAAACGCAGCAAGGAAGAGATGAAAAAAGAGCTGGTGCAGATTTTCAAAAAAGCATTTCCCAGGACAGCTTATCAGATGAATTATGCAGAGCATCCGTACATCCGTTTCCATTGGAGCGGCAAGAAAGTTGACCTGGTGCCAGCGTACAAGATGAGTGTGGGCGAGCAGCTGCTTACTGCAGTTGACCGTTCGGTGCTGCATACAAAATACATACTGGCCCAGCTGCGTAAAAATCAGCAGGATGAAGTAAGGCTGCTGAAGAAATTCCTGAAATCAGCAGGCCTTTACGGTGCTGAAATAAAGACCGAAGGCTTTTCCGGCTATCTTTGCGAGCTGCTTATCATCCGCTACGGAAGTTTCAGCAGGCTGCTACGCGCAGCTTCTGCCTGGAAACTGCCAGTTATCATCGACCTAAAAAACTATCATAAGAAAGCTGACTACGAACTGCTTGTGAAGAAGTTCAGCAGGCAGCTGATAGTCATTGATCCGACTGATAAGAACAGGAATGTGGCAGCGCCGATTTCAGATGAAAATCTAAAGCGTTTCATGGCAATTGCAAAACAATTTACGAAAAAACCATCTGCTGCGTTCTTCTCCAGGCCGCAGGATTTTTCCAGTAAGGTTGCTGCATTGAAAAAGAAATACGCTATTGCAGTAATCTCATTCGAAAAGCCTCCTACAGTCGACGATGTGCTCTGGGGCCAGCTGAAGAAATTTATGCACTCACTGGAAAAAATATTAGCTGATTTTGAAGTGCAGCAAGCATTGGCAGATGCCGATGATTTGGGCACAGTACGCATCGCAATAGTTGCGAAGAAGAAAACAGCAGGCGGCGTAATTGAACTCAACGGACCGCCTCTGGAAATGAAAGAGCATGTTGCCAATTTCAAAAAAGCGCATGTTAACTGCAAATTCGTCAAGCGCAGCGGCAGAATCATCGCCTACGTTAGGAAGCCGGTTAAAACGCTGGTGGAAGCAGTAGGCGAATTAACTGCAGACGCAGCAAGCCGCTTCAGCCATTTGCCGCTGGGATCAGCAGCCGTTGAATTAGCCTAGATGCATGGTCCACTGCCGCAAGTACGATAAGCAATACGGCTAAAGATGGTGCTGCGGCCAGGCCGAAAACACTCCACTTGCCAAGCATGGTCTTCATTATCGACTCGTGGAAAAGGAACAGCTCATAGGTGTAGCTGCCTATTAGGGTAAATAAGGCGCCGAGCGCAGCCGGCATAAGTTTAGGGAAAAATTCCAGCAGGGAAATAAGATAAAACGCAATATAGGGGATTAGCATTATCGGACTTAGCACAACGGTAATAAGCGGGGAAACCAGCGGCAGGCTTTTCCTGTCCTGCGCAAAAACTATCCCAAAGCAGAAATCACCCAGGAAAAACAGCGGATTAGGCGATGCCCAGCTGCCTTCATAGTAGCGGTAGGCGAGCGTTATGAGAAAAATAATTACTAACGTATATTTTGACCAGGCCAGCAGCCTATTCAGATAGGGAAACAGCAAATAATACACAGCAAGGGGAATGACAAACCAGGCAGGACTTATTATCGTATAAAGGTAGCCTGGCACAGCCCAGTTCATGAATGTGAAATGCAGCAGCAAATCATAGCCAAGAGCCAGCCAGCCCTGGCTGGAAAAGAATAATACTGCAATGGCAATAAGCGTTAGGTAGTAAAGCGAAGCGACTTTCACATAGCGCTTCCAAAGCCAGCTCAGATCAAAGCTTTTCAGCTTCGGGTAGTGCTGCGCCAGCATGTAGCCGCTTACGATGAAAAACAGCGAATCGCCCAGATAGCCGATGTATCTTATGTTGGGATCCAGCGTGAACTCGTAGGCAACGTGAAAGCCGATAATAAGCAGTATGGCCGCTGCCCGAACAATGTCAACCCAGACAATGCGCTCAGAGCTCAATGCGGTCACCGAGTTTAGGGGCAACTGCATCGTAGCCAGCGGCCTGCAGCTCTTCTGCAAAGTCGTCCGGGTGGTCGCCGTGCACCAGTATCACTTTTTCAGGCGTTGCGTCTTCTACGAACTTGAGCAGTTCCTTCCGGCCGGCATGCGCCGAAAGGTCAAGATAGCCTGCAGGTAAATCAACCATCAGTTCCTGGTTGTCCTGGGTGATAAATCCCTTGTTAAGCATGGACCAGCCGTTGCTTCCTTCCACGTTATATCCGGTGAATATGATGCGCGAGAAGCGGTTGACGTTGAAAAGATAGGTAAGTACCGGGCCTCCGCTCATCATGCCTGCGCTGGATATTATTACTCCAGGCTCCTGCGTTGCCGCTTTCCTGTCTTCCATGCTGCGTACCATGGTGACGTTATCAACTGCTTTCTTGAATACCGCAGGCTCGCGGATGTAGTTGCCGTATTTCATATAAATATTAGTGATGTCCTTGCCCATGCCGTCTACGAAAACAGGCACGTTCTTGTCATAGCGCCGTACAAGTGCAATTAATTCCTGCGTTCTGCCAAGGGAGAATGCCGGGAAAAGCACTGTCCCGCCGCCTGCTACGGTCTCTCTAATTTCCTTCATGATTAGCTGCTCGGTTTCCTTGCGATCCGGGTGTTCCCTATAGGCATAGGTCGATTCCATTATCAGCACATTCGCGTCTTTCACCGTTTTCGCGCCAAAGTGCATGCGCGTGTCTTCCAGCTTGAAATCGCCGGTATAGACAATCCGCTTGCCTTTGTATTCAAGCGTAACTATGCCTGCGCCTGCGATGTGGCCTGCATCTGTAAGCGAAACGCTGGTCTCGCCAATGGTCTGCTCATGCCCGTAGGTAAGCGGGCTCCAGTTCTTCAGCGACGTCTTGAAATGATTCTCCGTATAGGGCAGATTTTCGCCCATTATTTTCATGGAGTCCTTCCACAGCATTTCGCATATTTCTTTAGTGGGTGGAGTAGCGAACCAGCGGATTTTATTTTTCTTGTATAATGCAGGAATGAATCCGCTATGATCAAGATGTGCATGACTGAGAACCATGGCATCCGGCCTGATGTTTTCACTCGGAAATTGCGGCTTGCCGGTCGCATCGAATATTTTCACGCCGTAATCAAGAAGTATTTTCTTATCCGTGTTGAGAAGGAACGCGCTTCTGCCAACTTCGCCCGAGGCGCCAAGGCAATCCAAAGATACCATGATAAGATTTGGCGCGCTATTTTATAAATTGTAATCCCAGGTAGCCGCCTTTGAATTCGTGCTGTGGTTTTGACGGTACGAACGCCTTTTGCAGCACGCGCGCCAGGTCCATGATAAACGCCAGGCTCATGAGCGCCGGAACGATGGCAATAAGCTGCGTTATATTCGGCAAGCCAAGCAAAGACAGGAGCAGCGGAATGGCCACTGCCGTTGCAAACATTATGAAGAACAGCGCGAGATCTAAAATCGCGCGCGTTGTCACGTCGCTGTAGTTCCGGTGCGCCAGGTGGAACGCATTGGGGAATTCGACTAGCAGTACTTTCGCTGCGAGCAGAACGCGCAGCAGCGGATAGAGCGATAATACAATGGCAAGCGCAGTGAACGCGTCTACTGGGCCTAATCGGAAAATCAGGAAAGGCACATAGGCTGTGAAAAGTTGCGCAGTTACGTAAACAGCAGTATTGATGAAAATCAATAAGGCGCCGAAGAATGTCAGGCTCTTTAGTTCCGGCTCGGCATTCTTGAAGAAAAAGCCGCCTGGTTCAAAGCTCTTCAGCACCACGTCAAGATAGTTGGAAAGTGCACCCATCTTCTTTTTCATGTCATCTGGAGCATACTCGTTTATTGCGCTGTCCAGCCGGTGCTCGCGCTTGTACATTATTGCTGAAAACAGTGCAGTAAGAAACACCAGCGAAGCGGAAAAAGTAATGAAATCAAAAGAACTCAGCACCGTTGCCTGGCGCGCGATAAGCAAAGCGAATTCGCTCACCGTAAGCATCATCAAGCCTGAGAAAACAGCAGCCTTGCTGTCCATGCCGAAAACATAGCTGGAGAAGGACACTACGGTGAATTTGCTTAGCACCGCAACGATGAAAAATATGAGAATCACCGGCCAGATGTTAAGAATGGCAATGGGATTGACCAGCATGCCGATGGAAAAGAAAAAGAATGCGGAGAAGACAAGAATGAATTCCAGCAGCGCATGTTCAGTCTTCTTGAATACGTTGGTGGATGCGAAGATGCTGCCGGCAAGGAATGCGCCGATGGACGGTGTCATGCCGAAGAACGCTGCCAAAGACGCGAAAAGCGCGCAGAGCGAAAGCGCTGTGAATAGCACGGTTTCGATGTTTTCTGCTTTGACCCAGGTGTTGATGAAAGCGCGCACCAGCGAACGCAGCACAATATAAGTAAACGTAAGCACGCAGAGCGAAACAGCAGCAGGCAGTATGACCGAGTTAAGCGATACGGTGTTTACGCCTTTCATCTGGGATAAGATAGTGATAAGGAAAATGGCAGCGATGTCCTCCATTATCAGCACCGCAGTCATAACCCTTGCCTCTTCCTTGTCCTTTGCATCCATGTCGTTTATGAACCTGGCAAAAATGGCTGTGCTGGTGAATGATAGTATGGCGCCGATCAGGATGGATTCGAATATGGTGAAATCCATGAGCAATGCCACGACGTAGGCGATGATGAACACAAAACCGGTTTTAACAGTGAAGATAAGCGCAGCACGCACGCCGCATTTCATCAGTTTTTCAATGGAAAACTCCAGGCCGATGAAAAACAGCAGCAGTATGGCGCCGAATTCCGAAAGTATGTTGATCAGGTCAGTGCCCTGTACGAACCCAAGGCCGCTTGGGCCGATGAGCGCGCCGAAAATAAGCACACCGATTACCGACGGTAGATTCAGCCGCGTGGCTAATAGTACGCCAAGCATGGAAAATACAATAATCATCCAAAAATCCAGGAGGGTGGCTGCCACGTTTTGCTGTTTATTGGCTTCTGCTTTAAATTACTTTCTATTTCTTTATTACTCATGGATGGGGGAGACGAATTAAGGAATAAGTTACTGATAGCCATCGGGCTGCTTCTGGTAGTGTACGTCATAGGCATTTTTTTCTATCATAATTTCGAAGGATGGGGCTATCTGGATTCGGCCTATTTCATTACTGTTACGATTACGACCATCGGTTACGGCGATCTCACTCCAAAAACAGATTTGGGCAAGATATTCACCATGGGCCTTGCTTTCACCGGTATATCAATTGCATTCTATCTGATAACCCAGCTTGGGACTTTCCGCGAGCGAACTCTGGACCGGCACGTGGCCGGACGGTTGTCCATACTTCGGGACATGGCTTCGTTGAAGCGCGGCGATAAGCCGAGTGATGACGTCAAAGCGAAACTGAAAAAAGCCCAGAGGGAATTTTGATGGACTTCAAGCTGGCCGAGGCCTGCGTATCCGTGGACTCCTACCAGCTTCTTTATACAAAGCGCGTTAAGATTGACATGAAAAAAGCAGTGGCAGCGCTGAACAAAATAGGCGAGGTTTTGGGCGAGACGAAAGTGGTGCTGCTGGCCAAGGTGGCTTCAGCAGGCATTAGCGCCTACGAAGACGGCCGCGTGCTTGTGAAGAACGTGGACAAGGCAGAAGCAGAGCGCATAGGCCGGCAGGTTACTGATGCGCTGGAAGCAGAAGGTGCGTTTATTTGAAAAGAGTGCTTATACTTCATGGCTGGGGCGCTGACAGCACCAGCAACTGGTTTCCCTGGCTTAAACAGCAGCTGGAGCAGAAAGGCATCACTGCCTATTGCCCTAATCTGCCCAGTAGCATGCTGCCACGCAAGGCAGCCTGGCTTGAGGCAGCACGCAAGGCAGTTGGCAAATACGATGAAAGTCTTAGCATAATCGGCCATAGTCTCGGTGCGGTTGCCATACTGCGCATTCTCGAGAGTTTTGGCAAGGGCGAGAAAATAGATAAGGCAATATTGGTAAGCGGCTTTGCCAAAAACGTAGGCCTACTGGAGATAAATGATTTTTTCCGCGGCGCCTATGACTTTGTGAAAATCCGCAAGAATGCCAACAAGTTTTTTGTAATCAATAGCGATGACGATCCTTTTGTTCCACTTTCCTACGGCGAGGAAATGGCAAAGCAGCTAAATGCCAAATTTCTGGTGGAGCACAAGGCAGGACACATTAACGCCGGCACAGGCCATCTAAGCTATCAGCGGGTGCTTGAACTGCTGGAGGAAAAAAATGAAAGTTGATTTTCACGTTCACACTACTGCATCCATTGACGGATTCATAGCCGTAGCTGACCTTGCAAAAAGATCAAAGAAGTTTGGCATCATACCTGCGCTAACAGACCATAACACCGGCGCAAGCTGGGAAAAAATGAAATCTGCGCGCGTTCCATTTATTGCAGGGGAAGAGATAAGTACTACTGCAGGGGACTTCATCGGTTTGTTTCTTACGGAAGCGATACCGAAGAAAGTTTCTGCGGAAGAAGCTGCAGACCGCATAAAACAGCAAGGCGGTTTGAGCTATTTGCCGCATATGTACGACCGCACGCGCAAGGGCTGCGGCAGCAAATACGCAGATCTTGCAGATATAATTGAAGTTTTCAACGCACGTTGCTTAACTCCGTTCAACAAGCAGGCAGAGCAGACTGCAGCAGCGCTGAAGAAGCCCAGAGCAGCCGGTTCGGACTCGCATTTCCTTTTCGAATTCGGCAGTACCTATACTTCACTGCCTGCGTTTGATTTGGACAATCCGAAGTCGCTGCTAAAAGCTTTAAAAAGCAGGGCAGTGAAATTAACCTGCCAGCCTGCCCCGTTCTACGTGCGCGGCACCACCTGGCTGCTTTCAAAAGGCAAGAAAATGTGGAGGAGTGTTAATGGCTGATACCTTTGCCGGTATGGAGATTGCAGTAGTTGTCGTAACCGCATCCCTAGTGCTGGCCGGCATACTGATTGGCGTTGGCCGGGCATTCAGCTACAAACGCGTAGAGAATTTCGGCGTGGAGGAATTCTTCCAGTCGCTGGTCAATGCGGCCATTGTCGGCGGTTTTGCGTCGATAGTGGGGCTGATAAACACGGTTTCCACCAGTGCTTTCGAAACAAGCTGCGGTGCTGGCAAGACCGTGGTGGAGCAGCTCATCTGCCTTTTCTCCGCTACGTCCAGCTCGCTTTTCGCCATGATGCAGGAATTGCTGCGGCTCGCGAATACCGTAGGCTACTACCAGACGCTTAACCTGAATTTCGGCAGCGTTGCCGTGCAGCCTTTCACCAACTTATCATCTGTCTCGCTGATGCTTTCAGCGCAGACGCTTATACTGCAGCTAGTGCTTATCATGATAAATCTTAATCTGGCAGTGTTGAATTTCGTCGGCCAGAATGCGCTGCTTCTCATATTCCCCATAGGCCTTGTTTTCAGGACGTTTTTTGCTACGAGGCGCGTCGGCGCATTCCTTATTGGCTTGGCCATTGGCATGTATCTGCTTTATCCTTCGTTCATAATGATTTTCCCGTCTCCGCAATACGAGATTGGCAATGCGACTGCGAACATAACTGCCATGAACAACAAGATTTACTACTCGGCAGTGCCCATTGTTGATTTGAATGACAACTATGCGCTTGGCGCCAAGCTGGACGTGCTAAGCGGCCGCTGCTTTGACAGCAATTCTACTTTATGCCAGAATGTAACTGCAGGCCTGCAGCGGCAGGATGTGGATTTTGTAGGCGATTTGGCAGCCATAATACAGCAGGCAAGCGCAGTCACAGGAAAGGCGCTGGTTTATCTTGTCGTCGCACCGCTGCTTTCGCTGCTGATAACAGTTATTTTCGTAAAAGAGATAACCAAGATTTTCGGCAGTGAGATAGGGATAGACCTGGTTAAGGTAATCTAATCGATGTCAAAAGTTCGAATCCTTGCCAGAAGATTCGTAGTCTGATTGTGAATCCCCTGCCGAATGCAGAGAGGACATCTGAGTGCAAAGGTTAAAAGGGCTGTCTTCTTCAAAACTATTATGATGTTTAGGGGAGAAAAGATCGTGTATCTAACTATTGACGACGGACCATCAAAAGACATGAAAAAGAAGATTGATTTTCTCTTTTCTAAAAAT
>JAZDDV010000055.1:0-2514 GCA_043809425.1 Microcaldota archaeon
GGGCTCGACTGCCGTGAAGTTTTGGAATTCATCAAACACCATGAGAGGCGCATTTCTGCTTGTTATTATGTCTACGAATTTTTCCCAGGTGCCAAGCGTTTCAAGTTCTGTTATTACCCCGTGTTTCCGCAGCACTTCGGCGTATTCCGCCAAAAGGTCCTGCGAGGTCTTGTTCTTGTTGACGAAGAAATAGACGCCCCTCCCCTTGATGTATTCGAGCAGCAGCCTGGTTTTTCCCACCCGCCTCAGGCCGTATAATGCCACTACAAAAAGCTTCTTTCTGGAGAGCTTTTCAAGCGCCCTGAATTCCGCAAGTTCCGCCTTCCTATCCACGAACTTCATAGCATTCACCTAGTGAATAATTCAGTAAGTGAATGTATATAAGGCTTGCTGACAATTCCGGCAATTGCAAAAAGTGCAACACGAAAATCCCACGCGCATTCACGAAAGATATAGAAGAATGGGCGCCGATGACAAGCATAATCAATTTGCTGACGAGGTCGGTGCCATGGCGAAAAAAACAATAATGGTTGTGGATGACGAGCCGGACATACGGGAAAGCGTGAAGGCCATAATGGGCAAGGCTGGCTACAACGTGGTTGTCGCGGTTGACGGTGACGACTGCCTGCGCAAGCTGCCGGCGCAGAAAGTCGACCTGATACTTCTTGACATAATGATGCCCGGCACGCCGGTAAGGGACGTGGTGCCGAAGATAAAGAACACGAAGATTGTATACCTCTCGGTGGTGCGCGTGTCCGAAGCCGAAAAGGAGGAACTCTTAGGCTCGAAGAACGTCGTGGGCTTCATACAAAAGCCTTTTGATGTGCCTAACTTGATTTCACAGGTGAAAAAGCTGGTGGGCTAAAATGGACATAAAAAAAGAGCTTTCCGGCTTGAAGATAATAATGGTCATATTGCCTGCCGAGAATTACGACAAAATCATTCTGGAGAACGCCAAGGCGCTTGCAAAAGGGAACAGCGTCTGCTACTTCACGATGAGCAAGACTTTCGGCGCAATAAAGGAGCAGTTTGATGCAAAGGGCATTGATACTAACAGCTAAGCGCGAAAAGAGTTCTGCCTGCTTCGCTGGCTGATGAATTTTCGCTATCGTGAGAGGAGTTTGAGGGGGCGGCGAAACGCTCCCTCATCAATCTTTTTCTGTGGCTTGAGAAGTATAGCTTCAGCGGCGCGGCGGCGCGCAGCGCCGCCTCATTGATACCGCCGCTGGAGTTGGAACGTATGTCTAGTGAAACCAAGATTGAAAAAGTTGACGGCAGGTTTTTGCGCCACAGGCGCTGTGTCGGGGAAAGCAACTTCCACCTGCAGTTCACCCCAAACTTCAGAAAGGATGTTTTCCTGCCTGAAGAGGTCCGGATTCTCTGCAAGCAGTGCTTCTACCAGAAAGCCGCAGAGCTTGGCATTGTTGTGCTTGCGGTAAATTTTGGACCAGACCATGCGCACCTCTTTATTGGAAATTGCAGGAAATATTCTGCAGCGCAACTTGCACAGTATTTCAAGGGCTACTCTTCAAGAGTGATGAGGGCGCAGCTCTGGTCAAGCATTTCTCCTTACCTGAGCGGCAAGCGCTTCTGGTCCGAGGGCTATTTCTTTGAATCAGTTGGCAGGGTTACTTCAGAATCAGTAAAATTCTACATTGAGAGGCAGCAGGGCAAGCACTGGGTGCACTACGACTTTGATGTCAAGCAGAAGCAGGGAAACCCGGCGCAGTCAAGCCTTGCAGAATTCTTCTAGGTCGGGACGCCACGGGCTTTAGCCCGTGGTAGTTCACAGACCATCTCTTGTGTTGATAGTTCGCTAAGTGGTAAACATGCTGGAAAGGAAGGTCTGAAGCAGGAAGGTTATCAGGAAAAAGGCTAAGCCTGCCATCCTCGCACGAGTTATTGCAATAAATGGTCAGTTGACTAGCCAAAAATGCCATTTTTGGCTAACTGCCTAGCCAAAAAGGAAGATTTAAAAGATTTCCAGCCCCAACACCTGTCATGGATGCCAACCTTAGATCTGAAATAGAGTTCCTTAATGACAGGTTTTCATGGGATACCTCAGGGCAAAAACGGGACGCATTTTCCAGCTTGGATGCGGACCTCAAAAGCGGCATGATGGTGTTGGTGGCAGGCCTTCGAAGAACCGGCAAGACCTATCTGGTGCAGCAGGTGCTAAGCAAAACTGAAAAGCCGTTCTACTTTTCATTTGACAAACTTGCCTTCCAAAAGCCGGCAGTTCTTGAGGAAGTCATAAGGTACGCCCTCTCCCAGGGCTTCGGCGCCATCGCACTTGATGAAGTGCAGAAAGTCCCGCAATGGAGCGGCATTCTGAAGGGATACTACGACCACGCAAAGCCGCGGCCAAGGTTTCTCCTTTCAGGCTCGTCTTCCATCCAGTTGAAGAAAGGCACGGAAAGCCTTGCCGGAAGGGTGCTTGAGCAAACGCTGCAGCCGCTGTCTGATTCTGAATACCTGCGGTTTGCCGGAGTCGATGCCAAATTCAGGAAGGAC
>JAZDDV010000056.1:0-18353 GCA_043809425.1 Microcaldota archaeon
CAGTATTTTCCTTGAAAATATCACAATCAATCTTTATGATTCGGGAGGAAGCCTGATCAACTCATCAAACAGCACTACAAGCCCGCTATTTGTAAACTTCACCGGCCTTGCTGACGGGCTTTATTATTTCAATGCTACTGCCTACACTGATTTAGGCAGCAGCAATTCAACAGAGACAAGAAACGTGACCATTGATACGATTGCCCCGGCCCTGACAATTCAGTCTCCTGCGAATATTACCTATAATACGACCAACATCTCGCTCAACTTCACAATCTCACCAGCATCCTACTGCTGGTACATCCTAAACTCTGATCCGGCACAGGACCTGCCCAGCTGCGCAAACACCACGTTCATTGCAGTAGAAGGAGCGAATAACATCACTGTCTATGCAAACGACTCTGTCAATAACATCAACTCCTCAACAGTGTACTTCTCAGTTGATACGATACCTCCAAGCATCACAGTGGAATCTCCAGCTAATATTACCTATAATACTACGAGTATCGACCTAAACTACACAGTCTCAACCGCATCCTCTTGCTGGTACGTTCTTAACGCAGGAGCAGCAACAAACCTGCCGAGCTGCGCAAATACGAACATAACAGCAATTGAAGGCGCAAACAACATTACAGTGTACGCAAACGACTCACTGGGCAATACCAATTCCTTAACAGTTTACTTCACAGTCGATACCATTGCTCCAAGCCTCACAATCCAATCCCCTGCGAATATCACCTACAATCGGACAAACATCTCAGTTAACTACACAGTCGCAGGAGCGTCATTCTGCTGGTATGTGCTTAACGCAGGCGCAGCAACAAACCTGCCGAGCTGCGCAAACACCACGTTCATTGCAGTGGAAGGAGCGAATAACATAACCGTTTATGCAAACGACACAGTCAACAACATCAACTCCTCAACAGTATACTTCTCAGTTGATACCATCGCCCCAACCGTTTCAATCCAGTCTCCTGCCAACACAACCTATAATAGAACAAGTCTTGACCTGAATTACACAGTTTCAGGACAGACATTCTGCTGGTATAAGCTTAATACAGGCCCAGTAACAAACCTGCCGAGCTGTGCAAACACTACGATAACCGCAGTAGAAGGAGCAAACAACATCACTGTCTACGCAAACGACTCTGTCAACAACATCAATTCATCAGTAGTTTACTTCACAGTCGATACCATCTCACCAGCCATTCAGTTTGTAAGCCCGACTGACAACAGCGGTATTGTTTTAAGAGATTACATAATGGCGAATGTAACCGCAACTGATGCATCGCTTTCCAATATAACGATTTACCTATACAACTCCGTGGGAAGCCTGGTTAATTCCTCAAACAGCACCGCCAGTCCGTTATTCGCGAATTTTTCAGGTCTTTCAAACGGAATCTACTACCTAAATGCAACTGCCTATGATTCAGTTGGCAACAGGAACAGCACTGAAACAAGAACCATTCAGGTCATAGCAAGCCTTGGAGACTGCCAGCTGATAAACCTGCCTGGAAGCTACAATCTTGATGCGAATATCAACTCAGCTACCCCGCCGACTTACGGCAGCGTACGCGCGTGCATAGCCATAGACGCATCCAACGTTGAGTTAAACTGCCTTGGTCACACAGTAAATGATTCATCTGCTGGAACCGATACGACGGGTGTTTACATATTTGAGAATACGACCAGCGTCAGGAACGTAACCGTGAAGAACTGCATAGTCACCAATTACTACTACGGCGGTGCTTACTTTGACCAGGTCAGTAACATAACCCTGCAGAACAATACTTTCCTCGGTACTTCTTCAGACACAACCCTCTTCTACTCGCCCTTTTATACTGAAAACAATAGTTTCATCGGCAACCGGATCGGCGGCCCTGTTAGCGGCTATGGAATCTATTTCACAGGCGGCTTCTCCGCTACGTCGTTCATAAACAATACTTTCTTCAATACAAGCCTGTACAATCTTTATTCGCCTGCTGCGGTCACAAGAACAAACATAACCGGCAATACATTCCATAATACGACCGGCTTTATCATAAAATTTGATACCGCGTTCACTGATAGCGTCGTTTCCGGCAATAGCTTTACCGGTCCGTCACAATACGGCGTTTATGAGGTTGGGGCTTATGTTGACAATGTTACGTTCTCTTCGAACAATTTCACCATGGACCTGCAGGCCACCACCACAAATACGCTCTATTTTGATATTGTCAACCACAGCACTTTCTCCAATAACATCCTAGCGGCGTCTGATGCGACAGTTGGTAACGGCGACCTCTACGGAATTTACATGGCGAGCGGCGAGGACATCAACCTGACCAACAACCAGTTCCGCAACACCACGAATTTCGAGATATACGTTCCGTGGCCTGCCACCAATATCCGTGTGGTGAACAATACGATTTACCATTATGGAAACGGCGGCGAGCAGTGTATCTTCGTTTCCGGTCTTGCTCCATCAGCAGCATCTGAAAACGTATCCATAATCAATAATACCATCTATGACTGCGCTGGAGCTGGTTTCTATTCGCAAAACTCCAGCAACCTGGTAATCACCGGCAACAGATTCTTCAACATAACAACCGGCTTGTCAGCCTTATACCTTAACGGCGGTCTTTTCGCGAACAATACTTTTGTGAATTATGTCCCGACTGGCTCCACCGGAGTATATGCTAATTTCTCAGGGAACCTCACGTTTGCCGGCAATAATATCACCAACGTCAGCGCCGCAGTCCGCCTGATAAGCGGTGACCATTACAGCGTGCTGAACAATATTATCCGTAATGCGGACGTTGGCCTGGAGTTTGGCGGGCCTTCAGCTGTCATAACAGGAAACCAATTCCACAATACGACCAGCTATGCCATGAGCATAGGCGATAGTTTCAATGACAGCGTCATTTCCTATAACCTTGTGAACGGAAGCGGCACCACCTGTATCGTTATTACCGCAGGAGGAGGTGTTGTGTTCAACAACGTTACCATCGCCTATAATAACCTGACCAATTGCAGAGTCTCTTACGGCCTTTCGGTCAATGGTCTTGGCAACGCGACCATAGTACACAATAACATCTCAAACGTTGGGTCTTATTTCATAAATCTTCTCAATAGCGGAGATGCTGGCACGGTAATCAACATGTCAGACAATTATTTCTATAACGCGTCTTCCTACGGCCTTTGGCTCAATACCATCGCTGGCAGCCTCATCCTGGCCGATAGCAGGATAGAGAAATCCGATTACGGCATGTATATCTATGGAGCCAACGGACTTACGATGAATAACGTTACCATCGTAAACATCTCTTCGGAGGGCATCCATTTGAATACTTCTGATAATGCCAACATAAGCAATATTACAATCAACAGAAGCATCCAATACGGAATTTATCTTACCCAGTCTGACGACGTTACGCTATCCGGTGTAACGGTGTTCGGTTCTCAAACCGGCTATTACATCGCAGCGGCAAACAACAGCAGGATGATTAACGGCCACTTCTACAACAACACCTACAGCGTGTTCGCAGATGCCTACACCGGCTACAATGTGAATCTCACGGGCGTCGTGTTTGACAGGCCTGCAGGTGATTACCGCAACTACACCAATCTTTCACTCTACGATACCCTGAAAGGCATCGGGTGGAGAATAAGCTGGAGCGCAGCACCAACGCCTATCCGTCCGCCGGGCACCTCTCCCGTTGCTTATAAGTACATAAATATCACCGGCACCGGCAGCTACAATATCAGCAGCGTGACCTGGCACTGGACTGTTGCAGAAGCAGCAGGCAAGAACGAGAACCACTTCAAGATATTCAATTACAGCAACGGCTGGAACCCGACACCTTACACCGGCACCGTTGATCTGGCAAACCACCAGCTGACGATAACTGATTTCTACGGTGAGGGCACCATCTACGGTCTGTTCGAAGAGAGCTCACTTGCCGAATGCAACACCATCCCAGACTCAGGCGAATACGAGATGGAGCTTAACTACACGGGCGTGCAGCCTACAATCAATACATGCCTTATAATCAACGCATCAAACGTGGTGTTCGACTGCGTAGGCTTCTCCATGACTGGCAACGGCAGCAACCAGTACGGCATTGTCATACCTGGTCGCACCAACGTGACGCTGAAGAATTGCTACATTAGCAATTATACCACTGCCGTGACCGTTAACTCGTCAAATGATTCGCTGCTGCTCCACAACGTCATCTTTAACAACAGCGCCTACGGCATCTACCTGGACCCGTCCTACAACAACTCGCTCATCAGCAACACTGTATTTGGCAACTCAGTTGACGGTATTTTCCTGGAGAATTCGCACAACAACACGCTCACCACGAACATCGTCTACAATAACAGTCAGAACGGCTTCAGGCTGCTACAGTCAACAGGCAACAACTTCACAGCCAACACAGCCCGCAACAACTCACAGAATGGTTTCCTGATTGATACGAGCAACAACAACTGGTTCGCATTGGATGCGGCCTATGGCAATGGCAACAACGGCTACAGCATCCAGGACTCCAATGGCAATTACTTCCAAAGCTGCACGTCCCATAACAACCAGCTTGACGCTTTCACGCTCTACAATTCCGATTCGAACACGTTTGCTGGCGTTGCAGGCTGGGGCAACCAGCAGGACGGCTTCACCCTAGTGCAGTCAGACAGCAACAATCTTAGTGGCAGCAGCGCCTACGGTAATGCCTTGGGTGGTGTAGTGCTTTTCAATTCAGAAGGCAGCAGCATTGCAAACACAGCATTCTATGGCAACCAGTATGATTTCTATGTCAATGCGACTGGAAGCTCGTTCAGCTACAACATGAACAAGAGCATATTCAGAAACCCAGGCGCTAGTACCTCCGACGGCTATACCACGCTTTCGATTGCCGACAGCGTGGATGCGGGCAGCGCCTATTTCATCAACTGGAGCGCGCTCCCGCCGACAACACCGCAGAACCGCAGCTCATTCAAGAACGAATTTGTCATCATAGAGCCGCAGGGCGTCGTAAGTATAGATACCATCAGCTGGCACTGGACAGATGCTGATTCGGCGCCTTACAATGAAAGCCACTTCGAACTGTGGAAGTACAACAGCAGCAATGAATGGGAGAATGTTTCGGCCGTGCTCGATACGATAGCCAATATATTAACTGCAACTGGCCTAAATCCGGCAAGCGGCTATGGTCCGATGCAGAGTGCTGAGTTCGTGCAGGTCACGCTCTATGGTGCGAATATAACCAATGCTACGGACCTGGTGCGCTGGGAGCCGCAGGGCGTAAACACCACCACTTCGCCGACCAAGGGCGGCAACATAACTGGCTTGCCATCGCTTAACGGAGACATGCTCACAGACCGCTGGGCCGCATTCTTCGGAACAGTTGACGGCGGCATATTGCTTACGGACAGCTTGCACGGCACAGACGTCTATATGTACAAATGGCCGCTGAGTGCATCTTCAACAGGCGTTGTCTGCGTTTCTCCGAATTCAACATTATCCACATTCTATGCAGCAGGCGCGAACGCAGTTGATATAGACCAGGCCTGGGGCTTTGACGCCGAGGCCATGGATTCTGCCGTCAATACTTATACTGGCACGAATTGCAGCCTAGATATCGGCGGTCAGTACGTTAACAACAGCGCCTACGCTGATACAGGCGCTCCAGGCGGTTTCCGGACCTGTGCCATAAAAACCAACGTCCCCATTCCAATCACCAAATCAAATCTTGTGTTCTGCAGCAGTGTGGATATGAACGGCACTGCCTGGAACAATGCTACTGCAGATTACGAGATAATGGTGCCCACAAGCTATGGCTCTGGCACTGAAGTTTACTACTTCTACGCCAACTTGAATTAGTTTGTTGCCAAGGCATTAGCCTTTTACTACGCCAATTGGCCTTAGCTTCGCAACAATATCGCTTATGCCTGCGTCAGCAACGCTCTGCACAACGTCATCCACGTTCTTGTAGGCATCAGGCGCTTCTTCTGCTATGGTTTTCGGCTCAGTTGCCTTAATGTAAATCTTGTTCTTTTCCCAAAGTTCTTTTGCCAAATTAGCGCCATTGTGCGTGCGAATTGCTTCGCCGCGGCTCATGGTTCGTCCTGCGCCGTGGCACGTCGTCCCCCAGCTTACCTCAAGGCCTTTTGGGTTGCCTACTAAAACGTAACTTGCAGTGCCCATGCTGCCGGGAATAAGCACGGGCTGGCCGATGTTGATGTAGGCTTTAGGCAGCTCTTTCCTGCCTTTTGGGAATGCGCGCGTTGCGCCTTTTCTGTGGACTACTAAATCTCGTTTCTTGCCGTCAACCGTATGCTCTTCGAATTTGGCAATATTGTGGGCTACATCGTAAACCGTATGCATTTTGTCGCCGGTGCCTTTGCCGAACACCTGGTCAAATGTCTCTCTTGTCCAGTGCGCTATGATATGCCTGTTAGTGAATGCATAGTTGACAGCACAGCGCATGGCTGCCAGGTAGTGCTGCGCTTCCTCGCTTTGTATCGGTGCGTAGGCAAGCTCTGCATCAGGAAGCCACAAATTCTGTTTTCTTGCAAGCCCCAGAATAGGCGGAATGTTATCGCTGCAAATCTGATGGCCAAAGCCGCGCGAGCCGCAGTGTATCATCACCGTAACCATTCCTTTTTCCAGGCCAAATGCCTTTGCAATGTCTGGCTTGTATATTTCATCAACGACTTGCATTTCCAGGAAATGATTACCTGCACCTAATGTGCCGAACTGGCTTTTGCCTCGTTTTTTGGCAGTAGGCGTGACTTTGCTCGGGTCTGCGCCGGCAATTCTGCCGTATTCCTCACAGTGCTCCTTGTCTTCTTTTCTGCCGTAGCCTTTTTCCAATGCCCAGTCAACGCCCAGCTTTACCGCATTGTCCAGCTCCTCATGGCTGATGTTTATGCGGCCTTCGCTGCCAACGCCGCTTGGAACGTTCTTGAACAGCGTGTCGCAAAGCTGTTTTATCTTTGGCCGCACTTCATCTGCCTGAAGCGCGGTGGTAAGCAGCCTGACGCCGCAATTGATGTCGTACCCTACGCCGCCTGGGGAGACAATTCCCGTTTCCGCATCAAAGGCAGCAACGCCGCCAATCGGAAAGCCGTAGCCCTCGTGGCCGTCTGGCATGAGCAGCGCATATTTTATTATGCCTGGCAGGCCGGCAATATTCTGCAGCTGCTGCAGAGTCCTATCCTTTTTTACGCCTTCGATGATCTTATCATTTGCAAATATGTAGGCAGGGGCCTTCATGTCGCCTCCTTTTTCGATTTTCCAAACTGCCGTATCAACCTTTTTCATTTCCATGAATACACCTTTTATTTCGAGAAAATTTGCCTCACTTTTTTCAGCGCAGTTTCAAGCGCTACTATTTCTTCTGGCGAATTGTAAATATAAAAGCTTGCGCGGCTGGTGCCCTGCGGCAATTGCAGCTGCGTATGAATCGGCATGGCGCAGTGGTGGCCGCTGCGTATGGCTATTCCTTCAGCGTTAAGTACCATGGCAACGTCGTGCGGATGCACGCCGTCAATGGAGAATGCCACCAGCCCGGTTCGTTTCTTCGCATCTCTTGGGCCGACAATCCGAGCGCCTGCTCTTTCTATAGCATCCATGGCCTGTGCCGTAAGAGTCTCTTCATGCTTCCTCACATTCTGCATGCCTAATGCATTAAGATAATCTAGGGCCGCGCTTAAACCGACTGCCGCATCAACCGTAGGCGTACCTGCCTCGAATTTTTGCGGAATTTCATTCCATTCGCTTTCCTCTATGCTTACTTTGCGGATCATTTCGCTGCCGTAGAGCAGCGGGTCCATCTGCTCCAGCAGCTGTTTTCTGCCATAGAGCACGCCAATGCCAAACGGCGCCATCATTTTATGCCCGGAGAATGCGAGGAAATCGCAGCCGATCTCACGCACGTCAACTGGCATGCCAGGCACTGCCTGGGCCGCATCAACGAATGTTATCGCATTCACTTCGCGTGCAAGTCTGCAGATTTTTTTAACGTCGTTTATGGTGCCAAGAACGTTGGACGCCATGGTTATTGCCAGTAGGTTTGCCTTATCGATCTTATCAAATTCGTTTTCATCCAGCAGGCCATCCGGCCCGATGTTTATCACTTCGAATTTGCCTGATTTCTTGTGAGCAAGCCACTGCCACGGCACAAAATTGCTGTGATGCTCCGTTATGGTCGTAGTTACCGTGTCTGTTCCGTGGAGGAATTTCTCGCCATAGCCGCGCATCACCAAATTCGCAGCTTCTGTCGTATTCCTGGTGAATATTACTTCATCATTGCCGGCGCCGATGAATGCCGCCGTCTTCTTTCTTGCATTTTCGTAAGCTTCAGTTGATTCTTCTGCCAGTGTATGCAGGCTGCGCGCCACATTCGCATTGCTGTGCTCCCAGAAGTGTTTGACTGCTTCAATCACCTGCCTGGGCCGCTGGGCTGTGGCAGCAGAATCCAGGTACACCAGCTGCTTTTCGCCTATCTTCCGCTGCAGTATGGGGAAATCCTGCCTTATTTTTTCCACATCTATCATTGGCCCCTCAGCCTCTCTTCGAATAGTTTTCTTCGCACTACTGTCAGATATTTATAGACGCTCAGGTGCATGGCTCCGTTTATGAGCTTCTCAATGGCCTGCTTGGCATATTCCATGCTGTCTGCTTTTGCGATTATCGCTACCGTATTGCCGTAAACGCTTATCCTGCAGTCTGCCGCGTCTTCAATTTCCGTTTTGGTCTTGCCGCCTTCGCCGATTATTCTGCCCTTTATTCTTGTTATCGCGTTTTCGCTGTGGAAGTATTCCTTCAGATGGTAGATATACAATTGCTGGTCATTCAGTATCCTCAGTGCCGTGTCCGGGTCAAAGCCGCGGCCTATTGCCAGCACCACGTCTTTTGAGAAGTAAATGTCTGCCGTTTCTCCTATGAGATGGACCTCGCCCTCTTCGCCTACAGTGAGCTTTATGTTGCATTTCTGCTCAAGCAGTTCCTTGGTTTTGCCTTTTTCGCCCAGCAGAACTGCCACTCTGTCTGCGGGTATTTTGACTACTTCTTCCATTTCATCACTATCCTCTCAAGCGTTTTTTTGATTTCTGCGTCTGTTTCAACGTCTATTCTGCCTTTTATGGCCGCTGCCACCTGCTCATCCAGCTTCATACTCTTCAGGTTCTCTGCTGCTGCTCGTCTTATTTCCGCATCCCAGTTGGAAAGCAGGGAAACCAGCACTTTCGTTGCCTCTTCATCATCGTTGATAAGGGCAAGCCCGCGCAGGGCGTTTATCTGATTTTCCGATGTATCCCCTCTTGCAAATATACTTAGTTCATTTTTTAGCTGTTTTGCCAGCTCCCTGCTCTTGATTTCCGGCACGTAGAACAGTGCAATCGGATAGGATTCAGGGTTTCTTGCGATATTTTTCAACAGCAAGGCCATGGACTCGCGGTATTTCTCCGTCTTGAGAAGATGCCTGAGGGCGCCTATAAGCGGAGTCCAGTACTCCTTTCTCTGCATCATTTCAGTCAGCATGCTTGCCGCCGCATCTTCCCAGCCGTTGTCCAGGAACAGCATCATAATATAGCGGGCCACGAATTGCGGGCTCATGCCGTACTGGCTGCTGCCCCGGCTGGCAAGCAGCGAGAGTGCTATCTTGACAAATGTAAATCGGTGCTCGTAGATGCTCTCAGGCGGCGTCCCTGCGTCCTGCCTTGTTGCGTAGGATGCCATCACCTGCCAAAAGACATCCCGGATATTGGCATCCGGTGTAAGCCCATATTTGGCTAGCTTAAGCTTTTTTTCCGGTTCCGGCGGCGGTGCTGCTTCGGTATCGTCGTCTCCGCCGTGAGTCTGTTTTGGCATGAAAATAAGTCGCAGCGAAACTATTTAACTGTTTTTCATTGGAAAAAATAAAAAAAAAGAAAAACTATTTTTTGTCCTCCTTCTTCTTCGCCTTGAAGAACAGTTTCTTCACGACGAAGTACAGCAGTCCGATGCCTATTGCGGCAGGTATCGCAAAGCCCAGCAGCCCTACAAGCAGGCTCAGGGATATTACGAATCCGCCGATGAATACGTTCGCCAGCTGACCAATCGGGTCCAATAGTGTTCTGTCTACGACCGGCGCAGGCTCGACAAGCCTAACAGTCATGGTTGCCTTTGCCGACTGCCTTTCGTAGTAGAGCTTCTGCTGCGTGGTGCTGTCTATTTCGTACTGCAATCTGGTAAGTTCCTGCTCCAGCTGTAGGATATCGCTGATATTGTCAGTCCTGTTGTAGAGCGCAAGCAGTCTGTCTCTTGTCGCTTTGAGGTTTTCCAGCTTTGCCGTGATGTCTATGTACTGTGTCGTTATGTCCTCGCTATTGCTGCTAAGCGATTTCACGGTGCCGAGGTCTGCCAGCTTGCCGCCGAAGTCATCGAATTTTTTCGGGTCAAGTTTCACCGTAATATAATAGTACTTCTCGCTTTGCGTTTCCGTGTAGGACGAGTCGGTTATCTCGCCGCCATATTTTGCTATGAGCGTCTTAAGCTGCGTGTAGCGTTCCGGTAGTTTTCCGCTAGGCACTTCCACTTCCGCATTGCCGGTCTTTATGACCATCTTATCCTGCGGCAGCGTTGGCGTGGAAACATAATCGCCGCTGTTTTCGTAGCCCATTGCCGGCGCTGATGTTACGCCCTGCGGATACCCTCCTTTGGAAGTATCCGGCGTGCCGCTTTCCCCAACTCCAAGGCAGCCGAAAAGCAGGAACACTGCCATCACGGCCACCGCCAAAAAATACAAGTTTTTCATAAATACACCGATTCAGCTTCTCTTTTGCATTTAAAATATTTGCCTATTTCGTCATGCGTTGGCCTGACTGCCAATTACCTTGTCGATGAAAATTAGAAACACCCCGAGGTTGAGAGACCGGCGAATCGTCTCTGCCCTCATGGCTATTGCCTTCTTCTGTCTTTACGCCCCGGAGAACTTAGGGTTCTGGCATAGATACGCTCAAATCATTTACTTTTTTCCCCACGATGAACTAATTTATATTGTCGAGAGACTTCATTAATCCTCTTGGAGCCCATGAATTGCCCAATATTTCCATTCCCCCAAGGTGGAGATGAGCAAAAGATTTAAAAAACCAGAATGTCATTTTTGTGTCATGAAAACGCATCTTCTAATCTCCCTCGGACTTTTCCTGCTCCTCGCCGGATGCCTTGAGGATATGATAGATGATACCACAAGAGAGGCATTGGAAAAAAATGACCCGACGATCTGCACCAAGGCGAATGATACTATACTCCAAAGCGAATGTCTCGTCACCTACGCAACCTCAAAAAATGACCCGAGCGCTTGCTTGATCGGAAAAAACCCAGAAGAATGCGTTTCTAGCGCAGCTATCAAAAACCAGAAGATAAGCTACTGCGACGTCCTCAAGGATCCTGTCCAGAAATATACTTGTATCGTAAAAGTGACCGGTGACAAGACCGGACGTTCAATAGAAGAACTGATCAGTTCTTGGAAGGATAAGGGACGAATGGATAGCTGTTTCAAGCAATGTGAGCGAGAATGGATCAATTGCGATAGAGGCTGCAGGGATAACATCCTCCTTGTGGATAACTGCAAGAACATCACTGATACGAATGCCCGTTCCGAATGCAACATGAAGATGAGCAAGGAGTATTATGCCTGCACTGCTGGCTGCGAGAACGCCCGCTGGAACGATTGTGTACCTCCATGTAAAACCGTCGGAAACTGAGGTTGGTTAGCCAAGGTGGGATATAGAAGAGGAGATATTATACGCCCCGAGGAGGATTCGAACCTCCGGCCTGCTGATGTCCAAAGCTATCGACTAATATGTTTAGTCAAAAAGCTCTAACAGTCAGCCGCTCTACCGGCTGAGCTATCGAGGCAGCGTTAGTTAGTATTAGAATAAAGGATTAAAAAACTACCCTTCGCTTTTTTCGCGTCAGTATCGCCATTACGCAATCAACGAAATCAATTTAAACGTTTGCCGTAATACTCCCTCAGTAGGTGGTATATTGCAGAAGATAAAACTTGAAATCGCCGGAGAAATAACCATGTCGCAGAATCCCGGCGAAACCATGAAGAAATGGCGCGAGATATTCGAAATAAGCCAAGTAGAGCTAGCACGCTTTCTCAAGGTTTCAGTTTCAACCATAAGCGATTATGAGGGCGGAAGGAGGAAGTCTCCTGGTTCGGCAGTAGTCGCCCGCTTTGTGCAGGCCCTATTCAGCATAGACGGGTTCAAGGGCGGTAAGATAATCCAGAAATTCACGGAAAAGGAAAAGCCAACCGAGGAATACTTCGAGGCGCACGAGTTCGCGCGCAGTATCCCCATGAGCGACTTCGTCAATTTAATCAAAGGTGAGGTAATCACGAATAAGGACATAGTGGACAATGCGAAAATCTACGGCTACACCCTGATTGACAGCATAAAAGTCATCATGGACATGCCTTTCTCCTATTTCCAGAACCTGTACGGCAATGTGAATGAGCGCGTATTCATCTTCATGGGCGTCAGTACCGGCCGCAGCCCGTTTGTAGTGCTGCGTGTCAGCGCATCGAAACCATCAGCAGTGGTGCTGCACAACATCGAACCGGGAAAAATCGACAAGCTGGCGATTAAAATCTCTGAAAAAGAGCGCATACCGATGATAATCACGAAAATGCCGATAAGCGAGATAAAGAAAGTGCTTACAAGACTCTGAAGTTTTCCGTTTTTCATATAAATCTGATAAACTGTTCGAAGACAAACTGTGCAAACGGTTTCTCATCCTTTTTTTCCACTGATTTTATCAGGGCATTGAAATAGTTCTGCGTCTCTTTTGAGATGTTAAGCATCGGATAGCCTGAATCAAAGAGTGCCTTGTTAACCAATAGCCTGGCTATCCTCTTGTTTCCATCTTCAAATGGGTGTATCATGTAAAATCTAAGATGCAGCAGTGCAGCCAACTCCAGCGCATTTAACTTTCCAACGTTTGCGTTATACCAGTCAACAAGTTCGTTAAGCTTGGGCGTTATACTCTCAGGCGTCGGCGGTCTAAAACCTATTTCTTCTACTTTTCCATAGCTTTTCAGATAGATATACGCCTGCTTTTTCCGGAATGATCCTGGTTTCTTATCGTTGTACTCTGCCATGATGATTTTATGCAGTTCCAAAAGGAACGCAAGAGTGATGCCCTTCTTGCTCTCCTTGACATAGCGTAGCCCCTTTATCATATCCAGGGCTACCTTAAGGTTTTCATCTCTTATGTTTTTTATGTTCTTTTGGTTGAATCTGTAAGCAAGGTCAGCATCCTCCTTTGTTATCGGCACTCCTTCTGTCGTCAGGGTGGTATATACGAAATTGACCGTATCTACCTCATCTTTTTCATCCCGCCCAGCTTTGCTAAGCAGTTTCATCTTCTTGGCGTAGCGCCTTCTGCGTTTCTCGGCTTCAATAAGCTGTTCTTTTGCCAGATAAATGCGGTCAGCGTCATTCAAGAGATCTGCATAAATTTTATCCAGCAACCTTTGTCTGGCCTGTTCAATCCCTGCGTTGTCGGGTATTTTTCGGCCAAGGAATAGGGAGTACACCTTCGGCTTTTCCAGTCTGATTGATTCCTCCAGATAGTAATACTCATGCCCGTTCACAAGCTTTTTTCTTATGCCCATACAGGTATTAGAACGCCAAGATTATTAAACTTATCTTACATTTTTAAATATAATGTATGCCTAAAAAATACGACGTAAGAAGTTATAACACATTTCTGACTATAATTGTAAGATAATGGGAAAAATCGACAAGCTGGCGATTAAAATCTCTGAAAAAGAGCGCATACCGATGATAATCACGAAAATGCCGATAAGCGAGATAAAGAAAGTGCTTACTAGGCTCTAAAATTTTCGGGCATTGCTGAACTTATCTTACGAAGTGCTACTCGGCCCATCCAAACCTTTCGAATAACTCTTTTTCGTATTTCCCGAAGTTTTTTGTTTTCAATAAGACAACGTTAATCTGGTTGACCGTGTAGCTGAAATATACGCTAAACTCCTCGGTGCTTTCTGCGAACATACCAGAACCTTCGACTATGTCATTGTACTCCCTTTCATTGTTCTCAGCGTCGTATATTTGGTGGTTAGTTATATGCCCAATATTAAAGATTTCGGTAAGTATCTTTATTGCCTGAGTAGTACCTTTAATCCTAAACCATACGCTATCATCCAGATTTTGGATCCCCTCAATTTTTTCGCATTTCATATCGATCAGGTTAATGAATATCTAGTAGGCTGCACAGTCATAGTAGTTTTAGCTTGCCGAATATCCTGTCCAATTCTTTTTCGTCCCAGGGCCCGACGCCAAGGCACGTGACAGTACCCGGTTCAACCTGCGTATGGCCTGCATCCTGGATAAGCTCGCAGGGAATACCGGCTGTCTTCGCCTGGTCAAAATAGTCAAGCAGTTCTTTTTCATCCTCGACTTTCAAGACGATTTTCTTCTGGCCTTCAGCAATCCAGCGCTGTGCGACGTTCTTGTTCTTCTCCAGCGTTTTCTGGTAAGAAGACAGCGAAGCGTGAGAACATTGTGCCGCGAGCTTGCCCTTCCCCATTGCAAGATCAATCCTTACGACTATTACCTGTTTGTACATGTTACTTACCGTGTTTTTCGATTTTCATTTTCACTGCGCGGCCGTCGATTTCGCTTTCTTCCATTTCGCCCTTGCCTTCATAGTGCAGTGCAGTGGCATTGACCATGTCTTTTAGCTCTGCTTCGTGCTTTTTAACTATTGCCTCAAGCTCTTTTTCCGCGACGATGGTCACCACTATCTTGTCCTTTTCAATAAGGCCTGCGACTTTGCGCAGATTCTGCATGCGCCTTTTGAATTCGTTAACTATGCCTTCTTCGTAAAGCTCCTCATCAAGCGTTTTGCTTACATGCACTGTTCCGCCTTCAAAGGTTGCAGTGGCCATTTCGCCAGTTGGCGGCTCTTCATTTGCCTTCACTTCTTTGGCATTAAGCAGCGTGGCAACCACATTCGGGAAATGAGCAACCGCATCGATTATCTCATGAGATTTGGTCTCAACGTAAATTGTTCTCACAGGCCAACGGGTCTTTATGCCGGTTTGCTGCCTTGCCACCAGGCCTGTTGATATGACTAGTTGTATGGTGGCCATACGCTTCTCAGACACCTGGTCCATTTTGTTAACATCTTCAACAGGCAGCGGAATCAGCGACGGTGAAAGCTCAGTTTCGAATTTCTTGAAGAATTTCTGGTAGGAATGCTCGGTTATGAATGGCGTAATCGGCGTAAGCAGCAAAGTGGTCTTCAGCATTGCCGTATAAATTGTATAGAGCGCTTCTGCTGCCTTGTTATCCGTTGCAATCCTGTCCTTTGCTATTTTCATGTAGAAGCGGCTTAAATCATTCACGAGGAAGCTGCGCAGCGTTTTTACCGCCTTGTTTAGTTCATACTTCTCAAACCCTTCGCGGTACTCCTTTATCGTGGTATTCAGCCTGCTCAGCAGCCATTTATCCTCTTCCGTAAGCTGCAAATTTGCTTCGTCTATCTTCTTTGCCGGATGAAACCGCTCAAGGAACGTAACTAAATTGTAGTATATGTTAAGGTCGGACGATGCCGTCTTCAACTCAGTCCAGTTGAACCGCACTTCTTCCCAGATAGTATTGCTAAGGCCCCACAAGCGGAATGTATCTGCGCCGTATTTGCCCATTATGTCCTCAAGCGGAACGAAGTTGCCCACTGACTTGCTCATTTTCTCCCCGTGCTCATCAACGAAAAATCCGTGCATGAGCAGCCGCTTGTACGGTGAGTGCCCGTAGCGCACTACGCCTGAGCCAAGCAGCGAATAGAACCAGCCGCGTATCTGATCCTGCCCTTCGATTATCACTTCAGCAGTGTCGCCATAGCGCTGGACTTCCTCTTCGGACAAAGGCGCCCAGATGGCGTTGCCTGAATCAAACCAGACATCAAGCACGTCTGGAACGCGGTGCATATGCTTGCCGCATTCGCAGTCCAGCTCAATCTTATCAACAAAAGGCCTGTGCAGCTCCTTCACTTTCGGCAGCTCTTTTCTTGAGCCGACTACTCTGATTTTGCTGCACTCATCGCATCTCCATATCGGAAGTGGAATTCCCCAGTAGCGCTGCCGGGAAATGCACCAATCAGGCGCACCTGAAACGAATTCTTTGAAGCGCTCTCCGGCGAATTTCGGATGCCATTCCACTTTGCCAATCTCTTCAAGCATTTTGTCTTTTATCTTGGAAATCGTGATGAACCACTGCTTTGTCGTCATGAAAATAAGCGGCGTCTTGCAGCGCCAGCAGTGCGGATAGCGGTGTTTTATCCTTGCACCATGCACCAATGAGCCGTTTTCCTTTAGCAGTTCTATTATCAGCGGATTTGCCTCGCGCACGTTCTTGCCCACGAACATTTCGCCTGCTTCTGCAGTGTATTTACCAGTGCCGTCAACAGGCGAGAACGCTTCTATTTCAAATCGCTTGCCGATTAGGAAGTCTTCCTGGCCATGGCCAGGCGCGCAGTGCACCAGTCCGCTGCCGTCTTCGAGCGTGACATATTCATCGCTCAGCACCACTTCGCGCTTTGCCTGCTTTGCAATCTTGTCCTGGAACGGGTGCTCGTACTCCATTCCTTTGAGCTTCCGGCCAGGCAGCTCTTCCAGCACTACAGCGCTTTTTTCCGTAGCCTGCATAAGGTGTTCCAGCCTATCTTTTGCCAGATACCACACCTCGCCGTCAACCTGCGCCTTGACGTAGTTAAAGGTCGGATGGGCCATAACTGCCATGTTCGCAACCAGCGTCCACGGTGTAGTAGTCCAGATTATCAAAAACTCATTATCCTTGCCCTTAAGCCTGAATTTTACAAATAAGCTCGGGTCTGTTTCCTCGCCGTATTCCAGCTCGTAGTTTGCCATGGTTGTTTCGCAGCGGTAGCAGTAAGGTAGTACGTATATGCCTTCATTCATCAGGCCCTTGTCCCAGGCCATCTTAAGCGTGTACCAGGACGCATCAATGTATTCGTCCTTGTAAGTAAGATAAGGCGTATCCCACTCCATCCACACGCCAAGCCGCTGGAACTGGCCGCCCATTACTCCGACGTATTTGGTGGCAAATCCCTTGCATTTTTCTACGAATTTTTCTATGCCGAGTTTTTCTATTTCCTGCTTGTTCTTTATGCCGAGCTCCTGCTCGACTTTGACTTCTATGGGCAATCCGTGAGTATCATAGCCTGCCTGTGCTCTTACATCCTTGCCATTCATGCGCTGGTAGCGGCACACTGCATCTTTGATGCACTTGTTCCAGCCTGTGCCTGGATGAATCTGGCCTGTGGCGTAGGGTGGTCCGTCGCAGAAATAGAATTTCTCTGCTGAATTGCCAGTCTTGGCTTTAACCTTTTCGTAGAGCTGGTGTTTTTTCCAGAATTCCAATACCTGTTCTTCGCTTTCCTTGTGATTATACATTCTATTCCCTCGTGAACAAATTTGACTAATATCTATCCCGATAATTTTAAATTGATGGTTTTAGCCGGGTTTATATCATTCATTACATTTTAAAACACTTGTCTTCACAATATACCTATGCATATGAGGCGTAGAACTGCGATATTACTGACGACCGCAGCCCTGGCGTTTTCTCCGTTTGCTTGTAAACCGGTAGTTTTAGTAGAAAGTCCGCTGGTTGCTACCCGGGCAGCTGCGCCAGACTATTTTGGAGCGCCATTCCAATCAAAAAAGCTTGCAGATCTTGTGAAAGGGATAAAAGGTAGCGATGCTGAGAAAGTAAAAAAGCTCTTCGCACTTTTAAATATTCGGACCGGCATCCTTAAGTATGATAAGTTTAATTTTGACAAGCTTCATCCGCCAAGAAACGTTGATGAAACGCTTGAAAAAGGCGGGGTTTGCAGCGAGCTTGCCTATGTTGTTATTGCAGCCCTTGGGCAGCTTGGAATTAAAGGCGGCACCATTATCATTGGACGTGAGGAGAATTCGGGGGATGACTCACACGTCGTAGCCTATGCGCTTGTAGGCGGTCAGAAAATCTTCATTGATTTGCAGACTTTGGAAGTCGGGGCGCTAACTGTTAACTCTAAGTTAATTACAGATGTACCCTCGTTAGACGAAGCAAAGAGCCTCTATTACCGTGAATTGGGCGATTACTACATGCGCCGCAACAAAGATTATGTCCGTGCAATCGATGCCTATCTAATGGCAATCTCTATCTATGATAAAGCTGCCTATGTGCACAATAATCTGGCTGCTGCCTATAACCGGAACAAGAATTATGAAAAGTCAGTTTTTCATGCTAAAAAAGCCGTGGAACTTGAACCGAACAAAACCGCTTAT
>JAZDDV010000057.1:0-6431 GCA_043809425.1 Microcaldota archaeon
CGAATACTGCGCACCAGTGATTATGCCGGTTGTAAGACCGATGGCTGCAACGATAAGTGCCACTTCGCCGCGCGGTGCCATGCCTACCCCCACCATAAGCGCCTCTTTCGGCTTTAGTTTCACCCAGAGTGATGCAACAGAACATGGTATGACTTTGCTCAGGAGCGCAAGCATGGTTATGACTAAAATAGGCGCGGCAAATTCAAAAAGTGCATTGACATCGATAAGCATGCCAAGCGTTATGAAAAATATAGGCATGAAAAGAATCTCCAAGCCATAAGTCTTATCTTCTATTTCCCCTATGTGCCTGCTCCGGTTGAGTATAATTCCTGCAATGAACGCTCCTACGATTGCTGAAAGATTTATGAACTCTGCACCATAGGCGCACATCAGCATGAACGCCAGCACAAGCAGCAGTCTTCTTGGGCTCATTTCTTCTTTGTCTAGGTAGCGGACGAAATAATCTCCTGCAGCTATTGCCCCGAAGATAAAGACCACGGCCGATACCAGCGTAAATATTACAGGTGTAACGGCATTTTCCAGCGACGCCGCACCTGCCACGTTTATCACAAACGAAAGAACGAGCAAACCTAATACATCATCGATGACTGCTGCGCCGATTATTATCTGCGCAAAGCGCTGTTCGATGAGCTTGAACTCTTTCAGGAGGGCAACAGTCACACCAACACTTGTTGCGGTGAGCGCAGCACCAAGAAACATGGAATAGGCGAAATCGCCGCCCGCAACAGTAGCATAGAGATATCCTACAATAAACGGAACAACGACTCCTGAAACGGCAACAATCATATTATCCATCGCAAAGATTCGTTCAATCTTGTTGTGGAGCCCCACCTTGAAAAGGAGTATAACTGCGCCCAGCTGGGCAAAGATATGTATAATTTCTTCTGATTGGAGAATATTGGGAGGCTGCGGCGGAAGGGCAAATGGCAGGTTGAGCGAGCTGAGGAACCCCCATCCTAGCAGGAGGAAACTGTGGCTCATAAGAATGCCCAACAACATGAGGATCATGACTGAAGGCTGCTTGAAGTATATGACAGCAATCTCGCCAACTACGGCAAGGAGCAGCAGAAAAACGATTTCAAAGTAGATATGCTTGTCAGGTTCGACCACTCCGAATATGCTGGTTCTGACTATTGAGAATATAAGCAGTAGGAATATGGCAAGTAGCGCCAATGGTGCTAACCGGTTGAAGATCTGTTTCATGGTATTCTTTTGTCACGTGCTGCAAATTTAAATAATTATGTTCTTCTAGCTGGGCGGGAACGAAAGTAGACGTTTCTCACAGGGAATGAAATCTCGATGCCCTCCCCGTCAAACCGCTTTTTGAGCGCTTTTATGAACTCGTGCTTGATAAGAAACATGGCGGTATACTCCTCAACCCTCAGGATCACGGTGAAATTAATATTAGAATCCCCAAACGTATGATAGCGGATAAAGGGCTTGAACGTCTTCACCGCCCCGTCTACTGTTTTTTGGATATGGGTCGCCACCTCGGTCGTTATTTTCTCCACTTTTTCCAAATCCGAAGCATAGGATACGCCGCACTCAACAAGAACCGCCGTCTCTTTTTCAGGTAAGTATGTATTTACTACGATGGATTGGGAAAGTTTTGAATTCGGAACAATTACTATGGTATTGGAAAGTGTACGGATTTTGGCTGCCCGCCAGCGTATATCTTCCACAAAACCGCTTATTTTTTCAGATGGTATTTCAATAAAGTCCCCTATGCGGATGGGGCTACCTGAAATGATGTACACGCCAGCAAAAAAGTTGGAAAGACCATCTTGTAATGCCAAACCTATTGCCAAACCCCCAATACCCAGGGCCGCAATCATCGGGGTTATCTCTATATGAAAATAGCCCAGGATGATGAGAAGGGCTATAAAATATACGACAAGACTCAACATACGACTTATGATCTGCGGTGATTTCTCATGTTTTTTATGCTCCACATGTATCCATCTCGGGATGAAAGCAGAAAATACCCCCTGAACTGCATTCGCCACCAGTAAAACGCCAATTACAAAAAACACATCAGATATGAATTGCTGGTAGGAGACGAATGCCTGGACTGAAATAAGCGCCAGGTAAAGCCCAACAACCACGATCAGGTACTCCAGCGGTTTTTCCAAGGTAGCCAGAATGATGTCGTCTACATCTGTTTTTGTTTTTTCAACTAATTTCTTCATCTTCGTTTGAAGAAAATAATGGACAAAACGGGAAATTAGGATACCTGCTATGAATATGCCAATGGCTAGGAGGATATCATTGCCTATGTATGCTCGTGCGCTGTCTAAAATTTCATTTAAAGAAGCCATAGGCAAATACTGATGCTGCGGATTTAAATAATTATGTTCTCTTCTCAGCGTAGATCGCGGCGGTCTTCATTCTTCAAAATCTATCGCTAATTCCGTATCGAGCAACCGGTCTGTTTCCTCTTCGAACTCATCACAGGCACGTAAAGCTAGCTTGCGCGCGAAGTCCTCATCAAGCTTTTCTGACAGGCTGTGCCCGGCTTTTTCAATTTCCTGCAGGATTTCATCAGACTTTGTTTTCCTGGCCTTTAACATCCATTCTATTTTTCTCAGGCCCGGGTCTTTTTTAAGCGGAACCTCCCGCATCGCCAATGCGGCAAAGTTTTTTGTATATTTGTATACTTCATCATCCTGCAGGCCGTACAAAGCTGATTTGTACTGAAGGACTTCGCTCAAATAGGCATAGGGCGGGACGTGCATTACGTTGCCTTCGATCTTAAACGGTTCTTTTATGCCAATGTCTGAAGGCTTGATCGTTAGTTCCTCATTCCTTACTTTGTTGAGGAAATACTTGACCAGCAGACTGGTGCCTATGAGGTTGGAAGGAAGGTTCATGTCCATACCACGATATTCAAACGTTCCAACCCGGTTTATTCTCAAAGGCCCCCAGTTGAACTGAAGCGGGTGTTTTGATTCCACGATGTCTAGGTATTCGGGATGATTCTCTTCCACTCTTTCTTTCCACGTATTGTACCTTTGTTCGATAAGCAGGATAAGATCAGAAATAGTCGGATTATAGCGCGGCAGCCTCCCAAAGATCTGCATGTCATAATAGAGACCTTTTATCCCCTTTTCACCTTTGCTGGTGCGCATAGCTCTATACAGGAAAAGACGGGAATCCTTGGCTGTGAAAACCCCATCAACAAAAGGCGATGATTCCATGAAATTAGTTACTGCCGGGTCGATGGCCACGATCGCATTATAGATATTGAGAAGCTGCTCCTTGTATCTTGATTTGAAAAGCTGCCTGAGCCCGCTTGTTTTACGGTTGAATGTGCCGTAGGGAAGGGTATAATGCAAATGAAAACCAAGAACGTGTCCGGTCGAGAAAGTATATCTGGTGGGCCCCATTATGTCTTCGCACATGCGGTAATAGCGGTCTGTCCTGGGTGAAGGAACATGGGTGCCATGATAGGTTCCGAACGGATAGAGCCGGACGCCCATGTCTTTTGCAATAGACATCAACCGCTTAACTGTTTGCAGCCACCCCTGGGCCCCTTTGGTTACTTTGACATTGGCGATACTTGAGATTTCGACCATATTATGGGTGTAATCCTTGTGAACTGGATATTTCAGTCTGGTTGCTGCGGCTTTTTCAATCAATTCATCTGCGCGCGTAGAAACCGCACCATTCCCATCAAGAATAAGCATCTCAGTCTCAAAACCAACCAGGTGGCGCTTGCGCGCTTTTTGTTCAGTTTCCATTTTCAATCCCTAATTTCGAAAAAACCGCCTTTGCCATCATTTTTGGCCCGTCTATTCCTGCCTTTGCGAACATCTCCGGGTAAAGCCCTGGAAAAGCATTAACATCAACGACATATGGATTTCCTGAATTGTCGGTGACAATGTCCACTCCAACCCAGGCCATATCCAGAAGCTTGGCAATCTTTATTGCTATCGCCAGCTGCTGGTCAGTAGGCTGGGCCAGAATCATTTTGCCTCCCACGCGTTTGCGGTCCAGGACTTTCCAGCCATCATGGAAACTTTCCGGGCCTTTTCTATAGGAATAGGCATGCTCGCCTCCTATAATATTAATGCCTATCCACTGTGCTGGGTCATTCGGAATCAGTTGTTCAATATAATGCGTAGCCGGGGCCATGTAATCCACTGCATCAATCAGGTCAATTAGTCTATCAATTTTCATAATGCCAATCCCATATGAGCCAAGCCTGGGTTTAAGAAGCACCGGTCCCCCCCATCCTTTGATATGCTCCACAGCAGCCTCTGCATTCTCGGAGTTTACCAGCATGAATTTCGGCACAGGTATTCCATGTTTCGCTAAAAAAGTGCTTGTTAGATACTTGTCCATTGCAATTTCATAGCCGAATGTGCTGTTGATTATTTTTGCACTCTGGCCTATCGTCTTGAGGAGTTCCAGATTATATTCTCTGCGGAAATCTCTTCCTATCTCGCCAAACCAGACAAAGGCATCCAATGGTTTGCTTAAGCCACTGCCCATGACGGGCCGGCCGCAGGAGATTATGCCTTTGCGGAAGTCTTCGAATTCGATAAGCTCCAGCTGTGGATTCTGGCGTAGGTAGGCAACAAAGTTATTCTTGATTTCTTCTACCAAAGCACCTGGAGTGCCGTAGGTTACACTGGTCATGGTTTTTCTGGATGGCAGCCAGAAGCCGACTTTTTTCTTAGCTGCCTCATGTGACCCAGCCAATGTTTCGTTTTCCGCCATGCATGTGGTAGGACGTTGCAAATTTAAATAATTATGCTAATCTTTTTGAAAAACCGGTGTTGATTTTGAACTGCGGGGCAATCTTTTTATTTGCTGCCGGTTTATTAGCCATCGATGGGTATTTCAAAAACAGGATTAACAGATAGAGAGGCTGCAGAACTCCTGAAAAAATACGGGCCGAACGAGTTTGTTGAAAAACCAGGGAAGCCGCTCTGGCTGCGCTTTCTCGAGCAGTTCAAGGACTTCATGATTATTGTTCTTATTGCAGCGGCGGCAATCTCAGCAGCGCTTGGCGAAACTACCGACGCGGTATTGATAGCGATTATAGTGCTGATCCATGGCATCCTTGGTTTTGTCGAAGAATACAAGGCAGAGCAGGCATTTGCTGCGCTGAAAAAGCTGGTGGCAGAGACAGCTCGTGTGCTGCGCAACGGCGAAGTAATGCTGCTTGATATACGAGGGCTGGTTCCAGGCGACCTGGTGCTGCTGGAGGCCGGAGATCGTATTCCGGCTGATGGAATCGTTGTGGAACGCTCAGCACTTGCTGCAGATGAGTCAGCATTGACCGGCGAGTCTATTCCTGTGCATAAAAACAGCAGCAATGAACTTTTCATGGGCACGGTCATGGTGAGTGGCAAGGGTACGATGCTTATCAAAAACACAGGCATGGCAACAGAAATGGGCCGCATCGCGTCTCTCGTTCAGGGAGTTGAGGAAGAAAGGACTCCCATCGAAGTTGACCTTGACAAACTAGGAAAACAGATTGCGCTTGGCGTGCTGTTGCTATGCGTAATTATATTTATTGCTGGTATAACAAGAGGTTTCGGCATCTTTGACATGTTCATCACATCAATTAGCCTTGCAGTGGCAGCGATTCCTGAAGGACTGCCTGCCGTTGTTGCAGTTGTGCTTGCAATCGGAGTGCAGAGAATGGCAAGGAAGAATGCGATAATAAGGAAGCTAAAGGCTGTTGAAACGCTTGGCTGCACTACCGTAATTGCAACAGATAAGACAGGAACGCTCACGCGCAACGAAATGGTCATAAAGAAGATTTATGTTAACGGAAGACTCATTGATGTGAGTGGCACAGGCTATGAGCCGAAGGGCGAGTTTAAAGAAAATGGTAAAACCATTACACCTGGAAAAGAAGAAACACTGATTTTACAGATTGGTGCGTTGTGCAACAATGCCTACCTCAAAGAGGATGCACGTGCAGGTTGGAGTATTATCGGGGATCCGACTGAGGGTGCGCTGCTTGTGCTTGCTGCGAAAGGCAGGCTATGGCGTGAACAGTTGCTTGGGAAACTACCTGAGATAGCAGCATTTCCCTTTGATTCTGCTCGAAAACGCATGACAACGATCCACAAAGAAGGGAACAGAAAGATTGCATACACAAAAGGTGCGCCGGAAGTCATCTTAAAACTCTGCAGTTCAATCGCAGAGAATGGAAAGGTTAGGAAATTAGCGGCAGCAGACAAAAAAGAGCTTGAAAAGATAAATGATGGGCTGACTGCAAAGGGCTATCGCACCCTGGCGCTTGCCTGGCGAAAAGTTGACGGGATTAGGTTAGCTGAAGATAGAGTTGAACATGACTTCGTATTCATTGGTATTGTTGCAATGATTGACGCACCACGCGATGAGGTAAAGGGCGCGCTTGAACTATGTAAATCTGCAGGCATAAAAGTGAT
>JAZDDV010000058.1:0-29148 GCA_043809425.1 Microcaldota archaeon
GAGACGATGAACTTCATCCTTGGGATCAGGAACATATGGATTCAAGAAATATAGTGGTTTCTCATGAAGTTGGTACAGGGAAAACTGTAGTTGAGAGAACAGCTTTAGATATCCCTTTCGTGCGGATTGTAGTCGATGATCCAGATACTAATTTATTGCGTGCTTTATATGGAAAATTAGCAGAGCATGCCGGAATGAGTAGTTTTGGCATAGTTGGTTTTAGGGAGGAAGGAGAGCCGTTTTGTAATTTTGTAGGTGGTTGGGGCGGATTTTTGGCTAAATTAGCCGGCCAGCAGCCAATTCCCAGAGCAGATGGAACATTTGATTTATTCGCTGGCATGGAGGATTAGAGCTTCTAGCGTCTGAGAAACGTAAAGTTCTTACAGAATGTGACGCATTCATTTGGCATTTTTTACTGATTAGCGTAAGCTAGCAGCAGCCGTCGGTGAAAGTGCTGCCGCATTTTCCATTGGTGCATACGCATGAGGTGCACTGTCTGCATTCCATCGTGCAGGCCATGCCAGTGCAGTCCGGCTGCGGTCCTGCTTTGCTCTTTGCGATGCAGCTGCCAGAACCTTCGTGGCAGCAGGTCGGCGTGTGAACGCAGTCGCTGTCCTGCAGACAATCAGGCGGAGGCGCATTGGCAGACCAGTTGTACATCAGCTCGTAGCCTGACACATTAGCGTATTTTATGCCGTAAATCTCAACTGCGTCATAGTTGCTTGCATTTTCTATCTTCATATCTGCTTTGAACGAGCACATACAGCGGCAGTATTCGCCAACATTGTCCTGATATATCCTGAGCGTGCTGCCGTTTGCCTCCATTCTCATGGTGATATTGGCGCAGCAAACATAGCTCTGGGTCTGATTAATCAGTATGGTATTTCCAACGCGCTGTGCAGCATATGACGTTGTCTCACTGCGCTGCTGTTCCGAGCAGGGAGTAATCTTATAGGTGAATTTCATCTGATTGCCCGTAGGTGTTTGAGTACCTGGCTGCAGGCAGCCGAAAAGCAGCAATCCACTGAACAGCAATCCCAGGGCAAGTAATGCGAAAATTCTCATGCATGTGCTGCGTAGTGGATTTTTTTAAAGCTTGCTTTTGAATTGCGGCCATTCCAAAACCTTTTAATTTCTGGTCGTTCTCTATTTAGCATGGCAATTACCCTTGAAAGGTACGTTAACAAAACAATTCAAGAAATCACAAGGGATTTCACAGCCTTTGGCAATCCGTTTGTGCTTGGCGTGCTTACACTGGCAGTAGTGGGAGTTAACATGAACCTGCTTTACATTTTCGCAGGTCTGGTTTTCATAGAAATATTCTGCTTTGCCATAAAGTTCTTCTATCACAAGGATAGGCCAAATAAAGAAGAATACGCGAATTTAATCGAACGGATAGACGCAAGCAGTTTTCCAAGCGTGCACACGGCGCGTGCCAGCTTTGCTTTCCTGGCGCTGTTTTTCCTGACGCCTGGCCTGGAAAAATTCCTTTTCCTGGCTCTGATACCTATTATCGGCGCCACAAGGGTGCTTCTCAAAAAGCATTTCCTGGTTGACGTGCTAGGCGGCTATGCAGTTGCCATCTTGTCATTCGTACTTTGGCTGTGGCTTGCGCAGGGTGTGAAATTCCTATGAATTGGATGGACTATGTTAAGGCGCCAAGGCCGCTGCTTGCTGTGTTTTTCCTGGAAGTAGTCTTCGGCGCATTCTATGCCATCAATTTCAATCCTTTTGCCATGGATTACATTAAGCTGCTTATAATATTTTTCTCATTCCAGTCGCTGTACTATGCGATTTACCTCATAAACGACGTGGTGGATTACGAATCAGACAAGCTCAGTCCGCATAAGCAGAAGAGGCCCATAGCAAGCGAAAAAATCAGCAGAAAGAACGCGCTTATCTTCGCTGCCATTTTGCTGACAATAGCATTTTCCATTTCCTATTTCACTTCGTTCCTGCTGGTGCTATTCGAGCTGTTCTTTCTCGGCTACAATCTGCTCTACAGCTACGTACTTAAGAAAATGCCCTACGTTGATGCATTTGCCGGAGGCGTTACCCACGCGATGCGTTTTGCCATGGGCATTGCGCTTTTCGGAATTTTTAACGAATACTGCCTCATCCTTGCCATACTGCTTGCCGTGGCAGCCTACACTTTCATTAAACGATTAAAGGAAATAAAATACCATGAAGCGGCTCTCCATCCGATAGAACATTACTCGGTCAAACTGGTGCGGCTGCTCTGGCTGCTTTTCGGTGTTGGCATACTATGCCTGCTCATTTTGGCAAGCGGAACAGAGCAGATTCTCATCGGCGTGACCCTTCTGATATACGTAATAACCATACTGGCCTACGTGAAAAGCAAAAAAATAGAAGATACGCTAAACGAAGCTTCGAATTATTAGGAGTATTCGAACTTGCTTCCAACAGTTATGTTATTCTTCATTGCAAATCCTTTGTTGACTTCAAGGACGTACAGCGCATCTGCCTTTGGCCAGTAAACCGGGCAATTCAAAATTTTACAAGGCTCCATCTGCAGCACATCTACTGCAGTCTTATTCTCATCAAAGTAGATGGCATCTAACGCTAGCGTAGTATTGACCATCCAGAATCCGTGGCGTGCCGGCTTGTCAAAGGTAAACAGCATGCCGTCATTTTCGCCTAATGCATCCCGAAACATAAGTCCGCGGCTCTTCTTGAGCATATCATCAGCCATTTCCACAGTCACCACAACCTTCTTTCCATTCTTGTTGGTTATGGTAATCTGTTTTTTCGCAACATTATACTGCGTATAGATGAATGCCACTAAAAGAACAAGTAAAAAAATAATGAAAAAAACAAGAACCTGCTGGTACAGCTCCATGGAAATCAGATTTTCTCAAACCTGCTCTTGAGTTTGTCCAGCACTTTCGGCAGAGTGGTATATTCCATTTCCTCTGAAGAAAGCCTGTGCGGCTCAAATGGGCCGTGCCTTCTCATGTAGTCTGCAATCTTTATGGCAGTCTTCCTTGCACCGTCAAATGCTTTGTCCTTGAACATGTCTACTGGCCCTACGAGCTTTCCTTCGGCAAGCTGGAAGCCTAGCGCAACAACGCGCGGCGGGCCATCGAATCGAGACGGAGTCGCGTCTTCCGCGGCAACAGGCATCATTGGGCCATTGTGCGAACCGCGCATCCAGCCGGCAACCAGGTGCGGGAATGCGAATGCCTCAAGCACTTCGCCAACTGCAGGCATTCCTGACTGGCAGCGGACTACTGCAGCAGGATCATCCTTGCCAACGTATTCGCCTGCGATTTGATAGAGCTTCTCAGTACTAACAACGGCAACAGGCTCGTTTGCAGGCAGCTTTCCGCCTTCCTTTGGATAAATGCGCTTTATCACATACTTGCTTTTTGCTCCGATAAGCGCCAATAGACTATAGAGCTCCTCAGGTGCTGACATTAGCACTTTTTTATTGTTGTAAATATCAAACACTTCAAACCTGAAGCCAGGCATAGTCGGATCAATAACCAGGCCTACAGTATTGAACGGGTCGGCGAACATCTTGTATACCGGCAAATTGAATGCGCCCGGGTCAGTCTTGTCCATCAGGAAGCAGATAATCGGCTCGCTTTTACTTTCAGTGAATTCCATTTCTGCAACGCCAGGCCCTAGGCCGCGGATGTTGCCTGAAAATGAATCTGCCAATAAGTCTTGCCCTGCGCCGTAGAGCTTAAGTTTTTTCGCAATCTCTGTTGCCGAGGTGAAGCAGTCCCATGCCAGGCCGTGCACTTCCTTATTATCTACTCCATGGGTGTGCGTTATTATCAAATCAATATCATCGCCGCAGGCACCAACATAGTAATCAATGATTTTGCCAGCTTTCTTTGCCTCTTCCAGCTTTTTCCTTGCCGCTTCCTTCAGGTCAGGATGAACTGTGCAATGTCCTGGCCATCCGCCCACATCTGCTTTTATTACGCTAACTGTTACCTTCATAGTCCCACCTAAATGTAATATGTTATTTTATCCTTTTATGCTTTTGCATCCATTTCCGGCTTTGGCAGGATATCTGTTTTCTTCACTTTCCTGAAAACGCCTGCGCCCCGGCTTCCATCCCTATAGATCGTAATTCCCTTGCAGCCCAGCTTCCAGGCAGTCATGTAGGCATTTTCCACGTCTTCAACGCTTGCCTCGGCCGGCATGTTTATCGTCTTGCTTACTGCCAGGTCAGTGTATTTCTGGAATGCAGCCTGTATCTTTACATGCGCTTCTGCCTTGATATCATAGGCGATGACAAACACTTCCTTGAGCTCTTTCGGCATGTCGGCTATTTCCTGTATGCCCCCATTCTCAATTACCTCCTGCATAAGCTCGGGCGTGTAAAGTCCGCGGATTTTGAGCACGTGCTCGAAAACATCTTCGCTGTAGTAGAGCTTAGTACCGTCCATCACTTCCTTGATGTAGGCCAGTGCGAAGTTCGGCTCTATGCCGCTGGAAGTATTGGCAATCATGGAGATTGTGCCTGTAGGTGCGATTGAAGTGACTGTTGCATTTCTCATCGCATCGTACTTTCCTGCCCACACGCTGTCCTTGAATCCGGGGAACGAACCGCGCGCGCGGCCAAGCTCGTGGCTCATCTTCCGCGCCTCGTCTGTTACGTACTTCATGAGGTTCTCAGCAGCGTCCAGCGCCTGCGGCGAGTCATAGCGTATGCCCATCTTGTAAAGCATCTTGGAGAAGCCCATCATGCCCAAGCCCATGCGCCTGTTGTGCTGCGTGCGCTTTTTTATCTCGGGAATCGGATATTTATTCAAATCTATGACATTGTCCAGGAACTGCACCGCTAGCCGGACAACGTAGCGCATGCGCTTCCAGTTTACTTTCTTCTTCCAATCGCCGCGCGTCCAGTCCAGGTCAACGAATTTTTCCAGGTTGATGCTGCCCAGGTTGCATGATTCGAAATCCGGCATAGGCACTTCACCGCAATTGTGAACCAGGATGCCATTTGCGAAGAACGAATGCGTAATTGGTTCTGTGGCATCAAACACTTCTCTAAGGCCGATGTTTTCTATGTTCTTTATCGCGCTATTATCCATACCTCTTTCTTTTTGCACTACGAGCCTGTCTCCTTTTTTAAGTTCTGAAAGGACTTTCCATCCGCTGCCATCTACAAAAAATTTGTGATCCGAAGTTGCACATATCTTATGCCCGTCTTCTGTGCTTACTTGAAATACCTCCTTTTCACCGGTTTTTCCAGCCCAACTTATTTTATGGTAACCGCCATCAATGGTTAATACTTCATGCGGGTTGTGTAACTTATCAATGCGAACCAAACCGCTATTGGTTGTTATTAATGCATCGCCACTCAGGCAAGGATTAGTTGCAAAAATCTTGTAGAGCGGAGTCGGATTCGTCCGGTTCATCTCGTCTATGAAAAGCACGCCCGGCTCAGCTGATTTCCACGCGCTGTAGGCGATGAGCTTGAAAAGGCTGCGTGCGTTTATCTCGCGGATTGGCTGCCCGTTTCGCGGGTTCCTAAGCTTGAATTCTGCATTCGCCTCCACTGCCTTCATGAATTCTTCGGTTACGGCAACGCTTACGTTGAAGTTCTCGAACACACCCGGCGTCTGCTTCATGGTGATGAAGTCTTCAATGTCCGGGTGCCACACGTCCAGCACGCCCATGTTTGCTCCGCGCCTTTTGCCGCCCTGTTTGACAACATCAGTTGCCACGTCGAATATGCGCATGAATGAAAGCGGGCCTGATGCCACGCCTGCAGTGCTCTTAACCAAGTCTCCCCTGGGCCTTAAGCGCGAGAATGAAAATCCTGTATTGTGTATCACTGCCAGCCCCATGTTCCCGGCCAGGTAATTGCTGGTATCAGAAACAGTAAAATCATAAAATTCTGTTTCTGTTCCTGTTTTGTTTCTATGCACTATTTTAACAGTGAGGATGTTTGGAAGAATATTAAGCAACGCCTTTAATTTTTCTTTTGATTCCTGCGACAAGTTCATTTCTAACAGTGCTCGAATCAGCGCTTCTGCCTTAACAAGGCTTATTTTTCCCTTTTCTTTCCATCTTGCCAAGAAGAATTTCTTTTTTCCTACCCGTATGCTGCGTCTCCATATCTCGCTATTTCTCGTATTTATTCCAGCTTCATTCAGAAATGGTTCGATAACACTGAAATCCAGCCGTGTGGGAATGGAAGAATGGCTGCCTTTAAGATGAGCCGCCAGTCTGCTCTTTTTTCTTTCTAATGTAATATAGGGCAATACCATATCAGCGAATCTTTTCAGACTTAGACGATCGCTTATGGCAATCTCATGCAATTCCAGCCATTCAGCATTTCTCTTGTCAACTCTGCGCCTATGCCGACTTTTTATGCCGAATAGATAAAACATAGAGCTTAGGTCTTCAGAGAATTCCTTGCTTGCGCCAGTTATTTCTATTTGTCTCTTTTTATCTGCAACATAACCATCTCCATCCATTACGCCGGCGAGATACGCGCCGATAATGCCCAATGGCGATTTGAAAATCTGTGCCGGTATCCTCACGCTTATTTCTTTTCTACCGACAAGATCTCGGTTCAATGATTTTATCGCTGCAATCAGAATTTTGTTACAGACGGTTATTCTTGTAACCGGATGCTTTGACCGCGTGTCAACCGTAGTCGCATATCTTTTTCCAGTCTTCTTTTCTATAATACTCAGGGCTTTGTCTATTATTTCTTGCTCTGCTGAAAACCATCTTAATCTCAACCCATTCACTGTTTCATCCAAAGAACCATCTGTGGAAAATAGTCCTGTAAGCCATGCCATCTCCTCGTCAAGTTCTAAGTTTTCTACTATTCGGTTCTCCTTATATGGCCAGTCCTCTTTTATGGACTGGTTTGACATGATGATCGAATCCCCTGCTTTTAGCTCATCAGCTCTTTTTTCTTTGATTTCACCATTATCAAATACAAAAAACGGGTGCCATTCGCTTGTTTCTGCACGGTATTCGCCTTTGCATTGAATGACAAATGTTTTTTCTGATGGCAGAACGTACTTCCAGACTTTTTCAACCGGTTTAAATAGCATCCTTCCACAGTTCTTATCGAATGATGGGACTTTCAGATTTTCTTTTGTTATGTCAATATAAGATGCGTTTTCTTCGTTTATTACATTCGTATCGTTTTCAAAATGTTCGTATATTCTTTCTATTCTCTCTGAACCGCAAAATGTTGAGAAAATTCGCGAACCTTTTTTTATGCAGCCCCCGCCGCTTTTGTGGATTATCGCAGTGTACTTCACTGCATCGAATATGCCGTCAATGTCGTCTTCCACAGGCAGCACAAAGCACGCGGCTAATTGTCCTACGCCGGTGCCTGCATTCATGAGCGTTGGCGAGTTCGGCAGGAACTCGAAATTTGTCATTATCTGGAAAAATGCCTGTTCGTATTCTTTCACCGTAGCTTCGTCACCGCCATAGGCGGTTTCGTTGGATGCGATGTACTTGGCAACGCGCTTGAAAAGCTGGCTTGGGGTCTCAATAACCTTGCCATTTTCATCCTTCAGCAGATAGCGCCTTTCCAATACTTGAATAGAATTGATTGAAAGTTTCAAATCGTCCTGCACGCCAAGCATCTTCTTCATTTCACGCTCGACGTTTTTCCTGTGGCGATAGAGAATGTAGGCCTTGGCAGTGGCTGCGTGCCCTGCTTCGATAAGCGCCTTTTCAACTATATCCTGGATGTCTTCCACGCTGGGCACGTAGTCTTCCTTGAATTTTTCATCAATCATTTTCACTACAAGGTCTGCTACGCGTTCTGATTCAGCCCGGTTTTTTCCGCCGACAGATTCAGCTGCCTTAAAAATAGCATTCGTGATTTTCTCCTTGTCAAATGGGAGTATTTTTCCATCCCGTTTCCTGACTTTGCTTATCATATAACCAACCGCCTACTGCGCACAACCCCTTGCACGCGGATATTGTCTTTAAACAAAATATATAAAAACAAATCTAATAACGAGGAGAAACTGCTTCCTCAGCAGTTTACTTTCGTCCACTACTGCTCTTTGTCGGCTTTGCTTTTGCCTTCGTTGATGTCATCTCTACAACGGTGACGCGCTGCTCTTCAATCACCATGCCCTTGCCGCCTGTTGCCCAGTACCAGCCGACTGCTGCCACCATGAAGTTAAGCATGCCGGATATGATTATCTTTGCAAAGCAGGTGGCCGCGCCAATGGCAAGGCCCATGCCTAGAAATAAGCCAAGTACGCTGTTTACCGCAAGAGAAGTGCTGGCCGTTGCCGTAGCGCTTGTGGACGCGTTGCCCATGAAGAATACATAGGTTATTACCAGCACAAGTATTCCAATGATGTATTCTGCTATTGCAATCAACGCTGCAGTGAGCGTACCAGCAGCACCGGCTTCAATCAGGCCTGCGTTGTATTTTTTCGCTGCCCGAAAACCAGTCCAGATGAAAACAGGGAAGAACATGATATACGGCAGTATGCCCAGCACAATGAAAACCACCATGCCAAGCATGTTGTTCAGGGACCCTTTCAGGTAGAACGCCGCTGCAAATGCCACTATTTCGTATAGTATGAAAATAACTATTCCCACGGCTGTCGGAAGAACTGCCGCTGATTTTATTTTATTAAAGTCCATCTTTTCACCTTGATTTTCAATCCGGATTATTCACCAGGTGCTGCACGCCGCCCTTATCAGTGAATATGATTACCACGTCTGCCGTGTTCTTCAGCGCCGCGCTGAATGCAACGTCCGTAGCAACGATGATCGTTTTCTTGCCGCGTGCCCTTGTTTTTATCAACAGCGGCCTGTAGTCCGTATCGCGAGTCATGAGCGCAAGAATGTCAATGCTCGGATCAAGTGCAAACTCCATGGCTTCTATGGCCATGGTAACGTCCACATCGCCTGTTGTTATTTCCACGTCAAAACCCTGGTTTGCCATGGCCTCTATCAGCTTATCTGATGCGTACTGGTCAAGATAAATTTTGGAGACGCGGATGTTGCCGTATTTCTGCACCTCTTTTCTCATCTCGCGGATATCCAGGTGGAATGATTTCCTCAATATGTTCGGGCCGTCCACCAGCAGCGCAATGTTCTTTCGCTTCTTGAATAAAAACTCAAACACAGTAATCACCTTATAATATACTATACAGGCCTAAACCTGAAAAATTCCAATGCATTCTTTGCTGTTTGCTCAGCCACAGTATTAAAATCCAGTTGCTTCACTTCGGCCACGTACTCAACGGCCTTACTGACTTCCTGCGGCGTACGAACTACGTAGGGCGCATCAGTCTCCACGACTATATTCTCCAGCGGCAGCTGCTTTATCGCCTCTTTCCGCTCCTTGGAATGCAGCGGCGTTATGGAGATAAGGCCGTTATGCGCAGCAGCCCATCGCGCATCTCCCACGCTGCCTGAGAAAAAATGAAACATCACCCGCTGCTTGAAATCTTTCAGCAGCAGCGTATCTATTACTTCTTTAGTGGCTTTTCTCGCATGGATGACCAGCGGCAGTTTCATCTTCTCTGCCAATTCAACCATGCGACAGAATGTGATTTCTTCCCGCTCCACCTGCTGTTTTTCCGTAGCCCAGTGATAGTCCAGCCCGCATTCGCCTATGGCATTCGGCTTCTGTTTGCTGATATAATCAATCCACTCGTCCAGCGGCGCCAAATCAGTAATCTTTATCACCGATTGGGGCGCTATGCCCAGTGCAAAAGGTACGTGATATTTCTCTGCAATCTCCACCGTCTTGATATTGGACGCGTGCGAGTAGCCGCAGGCAACCGGCAATACTTCTCCGGGCTGGTAATCTTTGATTTCGTGCAGGTGGCAATGGGCGTCGACCAACATGGTCTTGCTCCCGATGTTTTCAGCGGTTGGAGATAATTTTTTTACTGGGCCAGACGATGTTGCGAGCATAACCATATTTAAAAAACTAATGTTTTAAATACATCACATCCTAATTGAGAAAAAGGTGTTTTAATGGTAGAAATAACATTCGCTTCTGCGAAAGATTTAAAGGTAGGAAAGTACGTACTGATAGACGGCATCCCGTGCAAGGTTGTGGACGTGGAAAGCTCCAAGCCGGGAAAACACGGTTCAGCAAAGATGAAGATCACAGGCATAGGCGTTTTCGAAGGTCAGAAGAAAATGCTGCTTGCGCCCGGCGATGCCGATGTGGAAGTTCCGGTCATTGACAGGAAAAACGTGCAGGTGATGTCGGTAAACGGCAACACGGCACAGGTAATGGATTCACAGTCCTACGAGATTTACGAGATGCCTATTCCAGAAGAGTTACTGAACGCAGTGGTTGCAGGCAAGGAAGTGGAAGTGCTTGAGGCCATGGGCAGGAGAAAGATGGAAAGAGTGAAAGGACAGGGGTAGATTCAATGGATGCAGAAATCATTTCAAAAACAGACAACAAGTTGCTCGAGAGAATCGAGATAAATGCAGTGGTCCGCTTCAGCGGAACAACTCCGAACCGGAAGGAAGTCCGCGAAGGCGTGGCAACCAAGCTCGGCCTAAACCCGGAGCTTACCATTCTCAAGCAGATGACGCCGCAATTCGGTTCCAAGACCATAAAAGTCGTGGCGCATTCCTATGCTAATAAGGAAAAGCTCATGAAGACCGAGGCCAAGTACATCCTGGTGCGCGAAGGTATGGCGGTAAAGGCAGAGAAGAAAAAGAAGGCGGTAGCAGCAAAGAAGCCTGCAACCAAGTAGGTGAACATTCATGGCAGATGTAAAGAAAGATGCAAAAAAGCCGGCTCCGGTAGCGAAGAAAAAGGGAAAGCAGATTAAGCCCTATGCGGCCAAGAAGAATTGCCCGAAGTGCGGGCCAGGTATGCATTTGGCAGAGCACAAGGACAGGAGAGCCTGCGGCAAGTGCGGCTATTTCGAGAAGAAGTGATATTCTCATGCGCGGAAAGGCGCTAAATGCCAAAATCGTCTTTTTGGCAGGTTTTCTTCTTTCGATTTTGTTTTTTATAGCCTCTTTCGTTTTATTCAAGCAGAACTTCCTATACGAAATCTTTGTTCATACCAGCTTTATTTTTGCAGGCCTTTATTTAGTATGGAACAATAACCTCAAGGATACGCTTAAATCGCTAGGCCTACCGGGCAATCTGCTTTGGAACATTATCTGGTCCATAGCCGGCTTTCTGGCTATTATAGTAATGATGGTCGTTATCAGCTTAACGCTGATGTATTTTGGCTACCAGGACAATGCGAAAGTGTTTAACGTGCTCCGTGGCGTGCCTTCCTGGATTCTTGTGCTGGCAGTTGTCGGTGCGCCCATAAGCGAAGAGCTACTGTTCCGTGCAGGCCTGATCGGCTACTTTGAGCGGACTGCGTTGCGCTACAAAATGCCGCCTGCGCTTGCCGCTGCTACTGCAGTAGTATTCTCCTCATTGATATTCGGAAGCATGCATATATTCTACGGTTCGGTTTCGGAAATCGTCGGCGCAACTTTCATCGGCCTGGTTCTTGCTTTGGTGTACAAGCGCTCAGGCAGCCTGCTTCCTCCGATGATAATTCACTTCCTCTTTAACCTGATGTCCATCGCAGCTTTGATTTTCGGTGTTGCACCATGAAAGTTTTGGGAATAGAATGCACTGCGCATACGCTTGGCGTAGGCGTCTACGATTCCACTGCGAAAAAAGTTCTTGCAAACGAGATGGACACGTTCAGGCCGCCAAAAGGCCAGGGTTTTCTGCCACGCGATCTAGCAGACCACCATGCAGCGTTTTTTGCTCCTGTTCTTCGTGCAGCTCTTGAAAAAGCCGGCTTGAAGCTAGCCGATATTGATATGATCTCATTTTCCCAGGGGCCGGGAATAGGCTCACCACTGGCAGTGGGTTGCGCTGCTGCAAAATATATCGCAGTCAAATACAACAAGCCTATTGTCGGCGTCAATCATTGCCATGCGCACGTTGCAATTTCAAAACATTCATCCGGCTTTCGTGATCCTTTAGTGCTTTATCTTTCAGGAGGCAACAGCCAGATAATAGTACAGCAGAACGGCTACCACGTGCTTGGCGAGACTCTTGACATCGGCTTAGGCAATCTGTTCGATAGCTTCGCGCGCGGCCTAGGCATAGAAAGTCACGGAGCTGCATTGGCAAAATTCGCAGAAGGCGGAAAATATATCGAACTGCCTTACACGGTAAAGGGTATGAATCTTGTTTTCTCCGGATTGCTTACGCAGGCGCAGAAGCTTGCAAAGCAGGGCAATGCGCGCGATGTCGCTCACTCACTGATGGAAACCTCGTTTGCCATGAGCTGCGAGGCAACTGAGCGTGCATTATTCCTTACGGGCAAGAAACAGCTGCTGGTGTGCGGCGGCGTTGCACAAAATCGGCGGCTGCAGGAAATGCTTAAAATGATGTGCAAAGAAGACGGCGTAGCATTTGCCGTTGCACCGGATGAGTTCAATAGGGACAACGGCGCGATGATTGCTTATACGGGCTATGTTATGCACAGCAACGCAGTAAAAACAAGAAAAGAAATAGAAAAGATTGCACCGATGCCCAATTACCGGATTGACCAGGTTAAACTATAGGTAATTATTTAGCTGATACGGTTGCCTAGATTATACTTTTTGGTTTAAAACCATTTGGTATAACCAGTGCTTGAAAAATATATCGAGGATATGATAATTACCGTTTTTATCTACAATTTCCTTTTTTACCAGAGACCTCAACGCCTTCTGGAGTGCCTGGCTACTAGTGATACCGAACTTTTTCAGAAGGTCTGCTGAATAGACGTCCGTTCTCCCATACGACAGGAGGTGGAGGGCCTTTCTCTGGCTAGGCGGTAAAGAACGGTAAGTTTCATCATAAAAGATCGAGTTCATCTCCAGAATATCTCTCACGACGTCATCTACTTTCGTTTTTCCGGTAAGCCGTCGCTCAAAGAGGAAATGACAGAAGTATTGTGTAAAGAAGGGATGGCATTCGCTGATAGCGAGTATCTTGTCTATCTCTTCATCTCCGAGCCCAATCTTATTCTTTGCAAACCAGTGTGCTATGAATTTCTTGAATCTTGCCTTTTCAATTTTGTCTAGGTGCAGCGCATAACCAAAATTATAGAAAATTCCTCTTGGTTTGAGAAACATGCTGTTCAAAAGATGCCGTTTACTTCCGAGCATGATTACCGATCTTTCTAGGAATTGGACAATCGAACGTATCTTATTTACCAATTTTCGGTCTTTCCCATAGACATCCTGAAACTCATCAAAAACAATGATGTAATTCTTCCCAACTTCGGTAAGGAGACTCTTCAGTGAGTCGCTTGTTATTTGACTTATCGTTACACTGATTGGGTTGATAGTTATTGAAAATGAAATGTCGAATCTCTTCAGGAATTTTTCAATTAGTGCTATATTATCTAATTTCTTCGCATAATCATTTATGATTACGGTTACCATCCCTTTTTCATCTTCTATAAACGAGCAATCCACATACATATACGGTATCCTGTTCTTTTCAAGCGCGTTTATCACAAGGGAGGTCTTGCCGTATCTTCTGGGAGAGATGACTACCATGTGCTGCTTGGAATCAACCATTTTCTTTATTTTGTCGATTTCATCCTCTCGGTCACAGAAGTGTTCTCCCCTCACGACCTTTCCGAAAATGAATGGGTTTTCAGCCATGTTTCTTTATTATACCATTTGGTTTAAAACCCTTTGGTATAACGCGATTGTGGCAGCTTTTATTCTCTGCAGCTTGCGCCAATGCCTAATTATCGGATAGACCAGGTTTAGCCAAGAATCTTCTTTATCTGCATGAATGCAACATCTTCCGGATAGCCGCCGACGAATTCTCCCTTGCCTTCGTTTATAATCGTCTTGGGCACGCCCATGACGCGGTATTTCGCAGTCATTTCCTGGAACTCCATGGCCTCGTAAACGTAGCCTTTCACCTTGCTGCTGCTGGCGGCAAACTTTATCGCTAGGTAAGCAGAAGTAGGGCAGTGCGGGCACTGCGGAGTTACGAAAACCTCCATCTTCAGCGGCTGGGCAAGCGCATCAAAGTATTTGCCTGCAGCTTCGTTAAGCGGTGATGCGCCGCCTGCCAGGCGAAGCATTTCCAGGAAACCGGCGAATTCGTAGCCTGAAGGTATGCCATAGTAGCGTGCATCGCCTTTCACCAGGCTGCTCTTGAAGATGATCACAGGTGCGTCTTCCACGCCAAACTGCTTTGCCACGTCCTGCTCCTTAGCCAAATCATGAATTTCTACCTGCACCTTATTGCTGAGCTTTGCAATTTCACTGAGAATTTCCTTGATATGCTCTGCCATGTGAGTTGCCTTGTCAAAGTAAATGAGTTTGACCGGGACTTTCAGTTCCTTCAGCTGCTTTTCCACTTCTTTTTTCGTAGCGTCGTCCAACATTGCCATTTTCACACCTCAAATATTTTTCACATCATCAAGTACGTTTCTATCAGTAAGCATTTCATAGGTTTTCACATAAAGTTTCGACGTATTGGCAACTACATCCGCAGGAAGCTTGGGCGGAGGCGGGCTTTTATTCCAGTTGCTTCGCTCCAGGAAATCCCGGACAAACTGCTTGTCCATGCTCACTAAATTGCCTTTATTGTATTCTTCGCTGATCCAGTAGCGGCTGGAATCCGGCGTCATTGCCTCATCTATAAGTATTATTTTATCTCCCAACAGTCCGAATTCAAACTTGGTGTCAGCAAGCACCAGGCCTTTTTTCAAAGAATAGTCGCGACCGAATTCGTACAGCTTAAGCGATTTATCGCGTATTGCAGTAGCTGCTTTCTCTCCGATAAGCTCAGCAGCCTGCTCAAATGAAATATTTTCATCATGGCCTTTCTCAGCCTTGGTTGACGGCGTGAAAATCGGCTTGCTCAGCCTGCTGCCGTTCTTCAGGTCTTTTTCCAGCTCAATGCCACATACGCTTCCGTTTTGCTGATATTCCTTCCATGCGCTGCCTGTTATGTAGCCGCGGACAACGCACTCAACGCGCAGCGGCTTTGCCTGTTGCACAATCATGCTCCTGCCGCGCAGATAAGCCGGTAGCTCAGGAGGCATTTTAACTGAAACAAAATGATTTTTGATTATGTCAGTGGTTTTCTCAAACCAGAATTTTGACAGCATGTTGAGCACTATGCCCTTGTGCGGTATGCCCTCATGGAAAACAACGTCAAAGGCGCTGAGCCGGTCTGTGGCCACCATGAGCAGCTTATCCTGCAGTAGGTAAGTCTCCCGTACTTTTCCCACGCCAAGCAGCGGCAGCTGCAGTTCGGTTTTCATCACGGTCTCCATGCAATCAACCCGAAAGAAGATAAAAAAGAAAATAAATAAAAAAGGCTAGGACTTGGTTATTACTTCAATGCCGTCAGGCATCTTGTTCACGTTGCCTGTCTTTATGCCAACGAGCATTTTCACTCCCTGCTTTGCTGCCAGGTCTACTAGCCTTTGTGTGATTATGCCGTCGAACACAAGGATTTTCACATCCTTTATTTCGCTCAGCCGTTTAATCACATCCCGTACAGGCACTTCCGCAACCCGGACGTCATTGGCATTGTAGAATCTTGCGCTAAGCGTATTGCCCAGCGAGTTCAGCTCTTCCAATAGATTCGCCTTTGTTGGAATAATGGTTGGGCCTACTGGTGCAGCTGGCACAGTCATTGGCATTGCAGGCTTTACCATTGGCATGGGAACTCTTTCCTCGCGCTGCTGCACAACTGGCAGTTGCCTTTGCTCCGGCCTTGGCTGGAATTGTTCACGTGGCTGCTCGCGTGGCTGTTCCCGAGGATGTTCCCTCTCTTGCCTTGGCTGCTCCTGCTGCCTCGGCTGTTCGCGCTTGAACTCGCGCTGCGGCTCTTTCTGCGCCCATACGTTTTCATCTGCCACGTCCGTGTCCTTGCGCTCGTCTTTTCTCCTGCGCGCAACTTTTGACGAGTCGCCCTGCTCGAACGGCACCTTGTTCCTGAGGCATTTGATAAGCTCTTTTCTTGTCAGCTCCTCAACCTCTAAACCAGTTGGTGCGCGTGCGATAAAGTCGATGTCAACGCCGCCCTGGATAAGCTCGTTCAGGATGATGTCTCCGCCGCGGTCTCCGTCAAGGAATATCGTAACTTCCTTGCGCTTGGACAGCTCAACGATGCTCTTAGGTACTTTAGCGCCCTGGATGGCAATGACGTTTTGCATGTCATTCTTGAGCATGTTGATAACATCTGCACGGCCTTCCACCAGTATCAATTCGTTGCTCCGGTCTATGCCGGGTCCTGCCGGCAGCCGGTCCGGGCCGTACTCAACTATTTCCGCAGTTTTTATTTCATCCCTGACCATTTCGGTTATTTCCCTGCTTTCAGGAATTTCCGTAGTGACCAGTGCCCTCAACAGGCTCTTTGCCCTGTCAAGAAGTATCTTTCTCTTTATGCTGCGCGTATCTTCAATTTTAGTGACCTTGAGCCTTGCTTCGCACGGGCCTACCCTGTCAACGGTTTCCAGTGCAGCTGCGATAATACATGTTTCCACCATGTCCAGGCTGCTTGGTATTTTTATCGTACCAATTGTTTTTCCGCTCTGCGGGTTAAGGTCCACTTCGATTCTGCCGATGCGCCCGTTCTTCTGCAGGTCTCGCAGGTCCAGCTCGTCTCCAAGCAGGCCTTCGGTCTGCCCGAAGATTGCACCTACGACATCAGGCTTGTCAACCAAACCGTCAACTTCCACGTTAGTATAAACCAAATACTTAACCGTATCTATGTATGTTTTTGCCATATTCATTCACCTCGATTTTCATTTAACCTTTCATAAAATTCTTTGTATTTCCTTTTCGCGTCCTCGAAATATCTCATTTGCAGCAGTCTTGCCAATAGCACGCGCGTCTCACAATCCACGCTGCTACTGCCTTCGAGTTCTCCGCGTATCAACGCAGCCAGTTCATTGCCTGCCGCATCTAAATCAGTTGCCACCACTACTTTCTTCGCGCTGATGATTTCGCGAAGCTGGTTTTTTCTTCCGGCTACTGCGATAACATCCTTGCAACCCAGTGCTTCCAATGCTGCCTTATCCCTTTTGCCCTCTACGAGAACAAGATTTTGCTTAAGCTGGGCTAGCAGTTGCTCAAGACGTACCGCATCCTTTTTTTCCGGTATTTTCTTCTTCATTTCCCTTACCTAAGGGACCGACAGGATTAGTAGGAGGATCATTTGCTGTGCATTGTTGACCAGCCCTTCACGGCTTATAGCTCCGGCGGCCATCCATGCACAGCATGGAACATTGGGCAGCATCTATTTTTATTGCAATGCGGCCTTTTCCTCTATTAAATCTATGACGAGCGGGAATATCTTCATGATGTCCCCCTCGCTTATTATCCCCACGAGCTCATTGTATTCGTTGAGAACAGGAAGGCGCTTTATCTTGTTGTCCCTCATGGCCCTTGCCGCCTCTTCCAGCGGGGTTTCCGCTTTAATGACGCGCAACGGCTTGGACATTATTTCCTCAACCTTTGTTTCATACGGATTCTTTTTCTTGGCCAGGACTTTCTGTATTATGTCCCTTTCCGTGATTATTCCTCTTGCCTTCTTGCTCTTTTCGTCTTCCACAACTATGACCGAGCCTATGCCATATCTCTTCATAAGCTTTGCCAGTTCTGAAATGTCGCTCCCGTAGGGAATGATTATGACTTTTTTAGTCATTATGTCTCCTACTTTCAAATCTGATCCCATGGTTCTGATATGTGCATGGAAGGTTTTTAAAACAGTGCCCTGCGCCGTCGTCAGAATACTTTTTTATTCACTTGTCACCAGCATATACGGTGGTGTAGCGGAATGTCGGGTCTCCATGCAGGACTACGTTCATATTGAAGAAAGTGGCGTTATACACTGACTCAGCTATGCTCTGTCCTTTCGCAATCTTTGGCAGCGAACGGCCTATGAAATTTGGCAAAGGTTCCGGGGGGTATTTGTAGGTTTCGCTGATTTGCGTCGGCAATCCTGCGACGACTGCCCTTATTGATTTGTGTCCAAGCGGAAACCAGCCCATAAAAAAGTCTGATTTTGGAACTGTTTCACCTGCATTGACAAACCAGCTGAACGTGTCGCATCCTGCTACGATTAGGAATGGCAGGTCTATATCATTTATCTGCCAGCTTCCCATGCCAACTGAGCCTTGGCCGTTATAATCTGGATTGACCTGCACTCCATAGGGCGTTCCATGGCCGGTAAGTGTTAGCAGCTTTAATGACTGGTCTTTATACGCATATGCATCCTGCGGTCCTGCCTTATCATACACAGTCAGATTTCCAACCATCTTGAATTCCGGATAATCAGGCGCGTGGACCTGTGCTACTGTGGGATCATAGAATAACGCCACTTCTTCAGGATAGGCCTTATCCCTGTCCATGGAGAACTTGGTGAATGCGTTGATTACCTGATCCTTTTCCTTCATCTGGGAATTAGGCGTGGGCACCAAGAGCGAAACAACTACCTCCATCTCATCCACCACCGGGTCGCCTGTCTTATTGATCTCCATCCACTCTTGTAGAAGCGGCCTGGCGATTATGTTGCTTACCTCTTTCTCTAATATAAAATAGGAAAACGGAATGTCTTCACCTACGAGCAGTGCAGCAGGCGTATTGTTGTTTAGTTTTCGGTCTGCCAGCAGCCATTTGATAGAATCAAAGTTGCTGCTTGCATCAAGCTTTGCTATGTCTGCAACCCAGCTTTCATTACCTATGGCAGTTGAGTATTTTGCAACTGCTGCGTCTATATCCGCGTCATTGGAATATTTTTGCGAAAGCACTATCAGCAGATGCGGCTTCTGCGTTTTGAAATGCTGTACGTCTGAACGTGCAGTGTAAGCCTTCGCATCAATAAATTCTTCGCTCATGACGAAAAGGCCGTAGCTCCTTTCTGGTGATATTATCCCCTGCGTGTCAACTGTTATTGTGTGGTTTGTTTTTTGTACTGCATCGTAAACCGGCCATTTGCCAATGTAAGGTTCATCCCAAACTTCAAGATAGGAATTCGCAGGCCTCTCAGTAGTCCAGGATATGGTGACTTCTTTTCCAAAAGGTGAAACGTCCAGCGTTAAATTGTCTATGCTCAAAGGCTTAAGCCCTGCATCTTCGCCAGCATCTGCAAACTCTCCGGCATCTTCAGCACTTCCTGCATCGTTTTGCATGCCCGCATCATTCTCTGCATCCTGCTCAAAACCCGCATCTTCACTAGCATCAGCCAGCTCGCCACTATCTTCGATTCCTGCATCCAGCCAGGCATCTTCCTGCTGATTTGCATCCTCATTTTTACCTGCATCTTTTTCTGCCTGTGCAGCATCTTTGCCGAAGTTTTGGATAATCGTATAATTATTGGTGTCACCGCATCTTTGCGCCGTAGCAACAATAAAAATAAGCGCTGCGCCAACTGCCAATTTCCCGCCCAGGTCTTTGAATTTTTCAAATTGGCTTTTACGTGGCATCTTCTTGGCAATATCGCGTTCTTCTGTTTTTAGTTCCCCACGCCTCAATATCATATATTATATTAGTGGCTACTTGTTTTTATAAAACGTATGCTGCGGCTTGGCAAAAGCCACGGCCGTTAGAAGCTTAAAGATTTTAAACGTTGCTTCTTTGCCTGTCGTTTTTCCTGAAGGGCAAGCAATCCATTTCAATAAGCGGCCTTTCGCGGGTGATCTTGGCAAGCTCTGCTGTGCTAGCCCTTTTCGCGGCTTCTGTTCTTGCCAAATCCCTCTTCATCGGTTCGCCATTTTTTGTTCGTATGTAATCTCCCTGCTAGTGTGTGCGGATAAATCTATTTAAATGTTTGCATCCGCTACCATCTTCCATAACTTATATAAATAGTTCCTAACATAAAAACATTATGAAATTCGTAAAATATTCTTCTAAGGCTATGCCATCCGCTGAAAATTCTGAAACCGAGTGGAAAGGCTGGGATAAATTCAAGGGATTTGTCGAGAGAGTTCCGCGCGCAGTAAAGCTGGCACTAGTCGTTCCCGCTGCAGTATTAACTTTCTCCTATTCTTCCTATGCTGCAGAGGATACCAAGCCGGCTGCTCCGGCAGCTGACGTAAAGAAGGATGCGGCTGAAGCCAAAGGTCCCGTGGGAGTGTACGCAACAGAAGCAACTGATATCGTTATACCAAATGTGACAATCGAACCGCCGCTGGTGCCGCTTATACCGAAATCTGAAACTAAAGAGCCGGTAAAAGAAGCAAAAGAGCCTGCTAAAACCGTAGACAAGAACGAACCGGCAAAAGCAGACGAAAAGAAACCAGAAGCAGCCGTGGAAAAAGCTCCGGAGAAGGCAAAAGAAGAACCGAAGAAAGAAGAGCCTAAGAAAGAGGAACCTAAGAAAGAAGAACCTAAGAAAGAAGTGAAAGACGATTCAAAAAAAGACGATAAAAAAGACGTTAAAGAAGATAAAAAAGAAGAAAAGAAAGAGCCAGCGAAAGAAGCAAAAGAGGAAAAGAAAGAAGAGAAGAAAGAAGAACCTAAGAAAGAAGTTAAGGACGATAAAAAAGAAGAGAAAAAAGACGATTCAAAGAAAGAAGACAAAAAAGAAGCTAAAGAGGATAAAAAAGAAGAAAAGAAAGACGAAAGTAAAGATAAAAAAGACGAGAAATCCATTGATGAGCTGGCTGAAGAATTGTTCGACGTGCTTTTGCTTGAGGCTGAAGGGCCTACGATGCCAAAGCCAGGTTCTTTCGGAAACAAGCTTGACTCGCTTAGCCCTGGGGATATTACTGCCTACGAGAACATGTTCAAAGACCAGCCGCTTCAGTACGTAACTGCTCCTTCCGCACCAGACTACACTGCAGACGATTTCAAGGAGACTCCAGACTCAAGCACTACCAGGTCGGGACTTGAGCCGACGTATAAATACGGTGCAAGCATACTTTCAAACGAAGTAGGCGGTTCAGTGATGGCTAATCTGCAGTACCGCGATTGGGTTCAGGGAAGCGGCGGCGTTCTATGGATTAACTCAGCGCCTGCCCCGCTTGCAAACCTCAACATCATGCCGCACGTGCATTTGGCAGACCATCATGTTTCGCTTGGTATGCTGAATAATTTCGCATTTGCCTACAACATGACCTCCTGGTTCTATACTGCTCACGGCGTATACGCATCAGCCGGCTACAAGAAAAACGGTGTTGGTTTCAAAGTCGCTACGCTTTTGCAGGCGGCAGTGTCTGTTCCGGTTTTCGACGATATGTACGCAAAATGGGTAAACGGCGCAACAATCGATTTGAAGAAATGGCAGCTGTATGCAATACAAACATCCTACTTCGCTGCATCCACTACGCCGCTCAGTTCTCTGGCAATTGACTACAAGCCAAGACCCCAGTCAGTTGAGACTGGCATAAGTGTGGAACCGAAGAGGGGAAGCATAGTAACCGTCGGCGGCGTAATCGACAAGTTCGATTCGTCTGTTTTCGGACGCTACACCCACAATTTCTTCGGAAAAGAAATAGACGCGCAGACCTACCTGCAAACCGGAGTACACGGAATAGCAACAGACTTTTTCCCATTGAATTTCGAGGTGCTTGCAGGCGTGCAGGTTGGCTTTGGCGGCTACACAACCTCTTCAAGCGGAGGCCGCGAATGCAAGACAAAATATGAATATGTAATCGACATGCAGTACAGCAACCAGAACCTGGGCGTGACGCCTGAGGTCAGCACGACAAGGATTTCCAATTACGACGCACCGAATGATCAGACAAGGGAGATGGTTGAACATGCGAAAGCAACATTGATCTCAAGCGGTTCATTCAATGACCTTGTCGTTGCCTACCGGGGCGCATCCAAGGAAAGCATACTTGCTGCAGCCAACTACATGGGCAGCATGCTTGCAGAAGCGGGCTATGCTACCGGCGCTTACGATGACCTGAGAAATTTCAACATCTTCAGCCCGACGGTCCAGAGGGTGTCCCAGCAGAACTACGAAAGCATCTTCAATTTCCTGAGCGATGCGACTAAATATTACACAGAGCATGGCAATTCATTTGATGGGTTGCCTGAGGACATGAAGAGCGGCATTGCCATCTGCTCAGGAATTCACGAGTACATGGCTGAATTCCTCAGGGCAAACGGCATAACTGCCTACACGGCGACAGTGAACACCAAGAAAGCTGCGCATGTTGTAACATTGGCATTCTACGACGGCAAGGCAGCCATACTTGATTATGGGCTGGATGCCATGATAGATCCGGGTTCATTTGATGGATTGCTGAACGCCTATGCCAAACTGAGCGGGGCGCCAATCTACCAGACACAGATTTTCGGCAGGGGCGGCAAGTACCTCGGAACCTATGAAACGGTGGCAGGAAAATTACTGCATGGCACTAGGAAAATGGACGCCCGCGACGTGGTTTCAGACGAGATAGACCTTAAGATAAATCTTAAGTAATTTCTTTTATTTTTCCATAGCGCGCAGGGCGATGGTCCTGCTGCTTCCTGTTAACGCAGTGTCAAAAACAGCTGCAAGTGATGTCGTATCTTTTGCTCTTGCCAGTGCCCAGGTTGCATGATTGCTTACTTTTTCGTTGTCACAGCCTATTGCAATATCCCTAAGCAGTGAATTTGAATTCATCTCTGCCAGCAGTTCCACAACTTCCACCAGCGCAGTCTCTTTCTTGCTGCCGATGCAGCAGAAGTCTTTTGCTGAGAGAAAAGGTTTTGCCTCGTTTAAATTGCTCATCAGTTCCTTTTTCATTAGCTCTGCGCCATCGCCATTAAGCAGATGGCCGCTGAGCTTGAGCTGGCGAAGCATGTTGCCGCAGCTGAGAAGAACCTGGGTACGATTGAGCGATAGCAGCCCCTGCACCATGCCGCCGTATTTTCCCAATGTTTTACTAAACGGTCTGACAGTCCGGATCTGCGATGGAAGCAGGTCGCTCTGCCTTCTTACGTAAACTTCTTTCATAACGGTCACCTTTTGCGGCAGCTACTCCTGAAACAGCATTTAAATACCTTGCGCTCACACGAATTTCGTGTTGCAGGCAGGGCATTGCGTCAGGAATGCCTCGCTCTTGAAGCCGCAGATTGGACAGACGTAATAAGTCCTTTTCAGCTCTGCCCGTTCCGCCTCGAAATTATAGCCGCACTTTACGCAGTTGTCTGCGTCTATCTCATTCAGCGTTTCGCATTTCGGGCATTTTCTCCTAAACATGGACTTGATGCGCACGCCGCATTTCTGGCAGCGTTCCATGTCCAGCGTGACGTCTGCGCCGCAGTTCGGGCATTTCATCTTCTTGCCGCTGGTGCTTTTCTTTCCGCTTAACATCCCGCCGATTACATCTCCAATACCCATGTCTGCACCATTCTGCTGCGCTGAATTCCTGATTAACCTTTATAATATTATGGTGGCGATAAATAGGAGATATACAGCCCCGTCGTCTAGAACTATATTTGGACAACGGTCAAGGATACGAGGCTTTGGACAGGCCTTTTGTCTCAGGCTCCTCTAAGGGCAAAAGCCCTGGGAAAAGCCCTGAGATCTTTGCCTGGCAGTAACCTTGGGACACCGGTTCGAATCCGGTCGGGGCTAATGGGCCTGTAGTCGAGCGGTTAAGACGTCTGCCTTACACGCAGAAAATCCCCAGTTCGATCCTGGGCGGGCCCATACTTACATTTAAAAAATATCGCCGCGCTTTCTAGCCATGGAAGAGGGCAAGCAGGAAAAACTGGAAGCCGGCCAAAAGCCGTTGGAAAAACCAGAAGAGGACAAACCGCTTGACATGCAGAAGGTCAGGAAAATCATAAACGGCATCTCCTTGTTTTTTTCACTCGGCGGATTTCTGCTCATACTTATTTTCGGATTCATCGCCTATTCCGCATTGGACGGCATGGAGAAAAGCCTGGATAGCAGTGCCAAGTCGCTTTGCGGTACTATTACTTCAACAAGCGCAGCTTTGGCAAATGCCGGCGAAGGCGTCAGCAGCCTGCAGAAATCAATGCAGGAAGGTAGCACCTCATTTACGCTGCTTGCGGATTCGCTGCAAAGCACTTCTGCAACCATTTCTGTTCTTGACAAGACGTCTGGCACCATGATTGCAGCTTCAGCAGCTTCCATGCGGAATATGACTGCTAGCCTGGATGGTGCAGCAACCGGCTTTGGGAAAATGAAAAGCGACCTGGACGGGGCGCGCACTTCCATCACCGGGCAAAGGGATCTGTTCTGCGGAAGCAAAATAACCAATATGATGGGCAGCGTGAAGATGATGCTGCTCGTGCTATTGCTGTTCCTGTCCACTGTGTTGCTTGTTAACTCGCTAAACTCTGCTGCAGGCGTGATTTGAGCATGAATTTTGAGGATTTTATAAAAAAATCAAATCTGCTGGCAGTCGTCGGCGCAAGCCGGGATGCTGAAAAGTACGGCTACAAAATCTACCATGCAATCAGGCGCGAAGGCTTTGTCGTTTATCCTGTCAACCCGAATACAACTGAGATCGAGGGAGAGACGTGCTATCCGACAATTGCAGCGCTGCCGAAAAAGCCTGATGTCGTCGTGAGCGTAGTTCCGCCTGTTGTTACTGAGCAGCTGGTGCGTCAGGCACGGCAGCTTGGTATAACTCACGTATGGATGCAGCCGGGCAGCGAAGACGATGCTGCCATCAGCTACTGCGAGGAGAATCACATCGCCGTTGTTGCCAAGCTATGCTTCGTAGTAGACGGTCTGAAGAAACCATTATAAAAATAAGAAAAATAAATTACTGGCCGGGAACCCACATTATTTCCATGCTGTTTATTACGTATTTCGGAGTAGCCGTGTTCGTGCCGCTGTTGTCAGTAACGTCAATGGCCGTTACGTTCCATTGCTTACCGTTCATGCTTACCGGTACGCCGTTATTTTCATTCTGCTGCCAGGTAAACATGGCCTTGGTTTTCACTGGTTTGCCAAGTTCGAATGACCAACCTCTATTCTCAGCGGTTATTCCGGTCAGGATTTTTCCGTCTTTTGCGGCGGGGTTAACCGTATACAATTTCCCGCACTTGTAATCGCCATCTGCAGGCGGATCCCTGCATCTGTAACTGCCTTTTTTAACCGGGTTATTTGATGACACCGGACCAGCGAACATGTTGAATTTTACTGTTTCGTCATCCACTATTCTTGTGCAGCTGAACGTTGAAGCATCAAAAAGTCTCATATCTAGCGAATCGCATACTGGCATCGTCCAGTCGACTCTTGGAATAATGAAAACCACTTCAGTTGCGCTTTCGACTTTTTGGAATTCTAATGTTCTGCCCTCAACATCGATGCTTATGCCTCTCTTGGCAAGCATCCTGTCGCCGTCGTCCTCTAGGCCATTCTCAAAGCTTATCTTGACCTGGTCCACTTCGGTGCCCTGTACCTTGTTGCATTCAACTGGCTGTCCATCTTTGTAATATTCATAGTTAACATCGATTTTGGCACCCTGAAGATCAGTGACTGTAGTCGTGCACGTAGTTGAACCCGCATCCGGTCCGGCATCCTTGCCAGCGTCGCCAGGGCCGATATCCTGCCCGCCATCCTCTTTGCCTGCGTCAGCGCACGGGTCGTCTCCGCCGACGTCTTTTTCATCCATGTCAGGACCTGCCTCGGCACCGCCGTCTTTTGGTCCGACATCAGGCACTTCGGCGTCTGCGCCGCCATCCTGGCCTGTATCCGGTTTAACCGTCGCGTCCTCGCCGCCTTTGGCATCCCTGTCGCAGGCGTCTTTTGAGCCGGCATCCCTGCCTGCGTCAACCTGCTCTATTGGTGGATTTTCAATCTGGTCAGGGCCGCATTTGACGGCACCGACTAGGAGCACCGTACTAAACATTGCTGCGACTGCAGCATTCTTAGCAGTCTTTTTGACGTCGATATCCTTGAATCTATCAGCTATTCTCCTGAGTATGTTCCTTCTCGAAGTAGTGGTACCTCTAGGCAAGTCTGTGTTCTTCTTAGCTTCTGCGTACCTGAGTTCCATGATACATTATAGCGCAAAACCTTTTTTAAACCTTTGTTTTTAGCTACATTTTACGTTTTTCTACAACTAAACGTTTTATCCTACCTTTAGACGGTAAACTGGAAAAACATTTAAAAGCTTATCGGAGATACATTCCCATGCGCACCAGATATCTATTATTCGGCCTATTATTGTTAATTTTAGCTACCACGGTCAATGCCGTAACCAATGTAAGTACCTGCACAAATCTTACGACTGCCGGAGAGACATATACCCTGAACACTACTCTCTCAGGTAATCAGTCTAGTGGCGTGTGCGTTGATATCCAAAATAATAACATCATCTTGGACTGTCAAGGAAAATCGATAAGCGGGCCAGGTATTGGTTCTGGAGATACAAAAGGTATCCGCGCGCAGAATGTGAGAAACATAACAATCCAGAATTGCCCAGCTATTATATACGACTACGCATATAACATATATCTCTCTAATGTTAACGACTCGAGAATAGATAATGTCTTGTCTGATAATGCTTATACATGCAGCGGATTTTTATGCGGCGGTGATGGATTACGTATCGAGAATGGCGTTAACATTAACGTAACAAACAGCGTTTTCGGAACTAATACTGCTGCTGGTGTTTTCTCTATTGGCAGCTCAAACACGTTGATAAAAAATACTTGGTTTCAGGCAAATAATAATTTCGGGTTGGGACTCCTTGCATCAACCTCGACTACGGTCCAGTCATGCAATTTCACCAACGTTTCTATCAGAGGCGACTATGGTATCGCCCAGTTTAGCAGCTCTTCTAATACGTACGTCAACGATACAAGAATATACGGCCACAACATCGCCGGTGTTTATTCAGATACTTCGGATAATCTGATAGTCAACAATTCGCGATTCGGTGTTGGAGGAGATGCCGGTTCTAACAACAACCGCAGCATCTGGCTGTTCACAAGTGATGCTGCAACTATTGAAAGGAACAACTTCACATTCGGCTCAACACGGGAAAATTACAGCATTTACCTGGACACCAGCAACTGGGCGACCATAAGACAGAACAATTTCAATGCCACCGGTTATGGTATCTATATGACGGAAGGTGGAAACATAAACATCATAAACAACACCTTCCGCAATGTCTCTCTTTCACGGATCTATTTCTATAACTATTGGGGCGGCAACCTAATCGAAAATAATACCGATACATCCTATCCAGGTACCTATGGGGCATACTTCACAGGCAAGCACGACGCCGTTGTGGACAACGTGCGTTTCAATTACTTTAATAACAGCGTTAACACTGGAATCGGCGTACTGAATGTTAACCGGATTAATTTCATCGGCAATACTATCGGAAACGTCACTGGCGGTTTTGCTGCTGGGATTGTGACTCTTAACATCACTAATTGTACTATCTCCGGCAACAACATATCTAACGTTAATTTCGGCGGAATAGCCGTAGGCGACTACTTCGGTGCCAGTCAAAGTTATGCACGCGATCTTAATATTTCTGACAATACCCTCAATCTTGTGGCCAACCAACTAGGTATTATTCTTATTACTACCAATATTACCGGCGGAAGTCATACTGACATTTCAAATAATAATATTCGTAATCCCGCCGTAGGTATCCAATTGACCGGGGTAGTCGGTGATACCTCAACTATACGCATTTACGGCAACAACATGTCTAATCTTTCAAATACTGGTGGCGCGGCAGAAGCGCAAGGTATTCTCTATGGTCTTTATAATCCTGCTGACCCTGGTTTCCAGGGAACTATCAGCGGCAATACGATTGATAGCGTCGGCGTAAGCGGTTCTGGCGTTGCCTATGCTTCCCGTGGTATAGACGGCTATTTCGGTTCAAACGCAGTGATTACCGGAAACCGGATTTCCAACATTTCAAAAGGAATTGGAATGCGTATCATCGGCTTTGATATCTACAACACAGCCCAGCACACGCTTGCCAGAAATATAAATATAAGCGGGAACGTGATTGATGGTCCAGCCGATTCAAACAATTCCTTTAATTTCGGTCTTTATCTGAACGGTTTCGCAAATTCAACAGTCACGTATAACAACATTTCACATCCACAAGGCGGTGAAGATACAGACGTTTCCATCGGCATATTCTGTATCGGTTGCGTAGATTCAAACATAACAAACAACCGTCTTACCTATCTAGAAAGAAATATCGGGGCTGTTGCAATCTGGGTTAATCCCTATTCAGATGCGCTCATGGACTATAATACGTCGAATCTTCTGATTGATAATAACGTAATTTACCGTGCTGACAACGGTATTGATGTTGTCGCGCAAAATAGCAATAAGATACGGATAACCCATAATGACATTTCGTCTATTAAAAGAAAGTGCATCTATTTCACTGACGCAGGCAGTATAACTATCGAGAACAACACGATCTATAATGCCGACCAAAGTCCATCATCTACTTTCGGCATATACGGCTATAATACCGTAACTGGTTTCACAATTAGAGATGTCAACGTGACGAATAACACGATTACCAACGTAAGCAATGGCATTGTTTTTGATGCAGCAAGCCCGATTTCATATATAAGTACGAGTAACGTACAAAATAATACCATTACAGGGCCTTTCCAAAACAGTATATATGTAAACAACTTACTCTTAACCGTCGTTGGTAGGTTTAATCTCCTTTCTAATCGTATTAATGGTTTGGGCGTTTCCCCTTACGGCATAAGGATTGAGAATTCAAAACTCGTGGTGGCTCAATATAATAATGTTCGCGGAGTTAACTACGGTTTTTTCATTAACAAATCTAATACCACCTACGTAGATACCGGTAATTTCAATGCAAACGACTACGGTTTGTCTATCTACAACTCGAACACTACCTATTTTGGGGGCATTAATATATTTGGTAACTCGCAGTATGGTCTTTATATCGTGGATTCCAATGACACAACTGAGATGGGCTTTACGCACTTTTATAACAACGGGTTGGCTGATCTTTATATTAATTCTTCAAATGTAGCCGGCTCGTTTGCTCTTACTTATGCTGCTTTTGATAATCCAGCAGGCAATATGCAAAACTTTACCTACGTCACTCTCAGCGATAGTCTAACTACTGGCGAAACCTACACTATGAGGTGGACACAAAATTCAACAAAACTTCCTGATGGCTATGCGTCTTTCAGGCAGAAATATGTTAATATTACCGCCCTTTCAGGAACGCCGTCTATAAATACAAT
>JAZDDV010000059.1:0-16645 GCA_043809425.1 Microcaldota archaeon
TAGTGGGAGCAAAGGAAGGAGGTAGAAGAAAGGCAGCCGTGGGAGCGAGTTCGGTGCGAGTTATTATTCTCTTTAGGCATCAGCCGACCCATAAAGCGAAGGCGACCCAATTGAACGAAGTTCAATGGGCCCAATGAAACGATTCGTCGTTTCATTAGGGAAACGCACATTATTGCTTTCGGCCGTCAGGCCGAACTGCCGCTAGACGGCAGCCTGAGCATTAAGTGCTTTTCTGCCTGAGCTATGGGAAAAGAAATAAAACGAGCATGCCGAAGGCAAGAACGAGCGACTTTTCAAGAAGTTTATATTGATTTCTAAAACGTATGGGGTTTCCCCTATTTCATTCCAGCCGCTGCGGGTTGTGCCTATGGAAGAGTACTGCGTCAATTGCCATTAATGTTATGCTGACAAAGCACAAAGCCAATCCACCCATACCTACGATCAGAGGAGTAAAAGAGGCATGAACCATCCCTGTGATTAGGGTGACCGCGATAACTGCTCCGCCAATAATACCAAGTACCTTCGCAACTTTTCCTAAAGCGCCCATCTTGTTTTCGTCTTTCTTTTCAGGCACTGATGTTTTCTCCGCTCGCCTTTGCAGCCTGGTAATCGCTTCCTCTGCTTCTTTTCTGCCCAGGACAAAGGCGCACTCGCTGCCAACATATCTCCTTTCAGTTGGAGTCATCCTCCTTATCGTTTCAATGCCGCCATGTTTTTCGAAAATGGCTTTAATTCGAGGATCAGTAACATGTTCTGCTGCCTTTCCCGCCTCTATTCCTTTTTTCACTATTGGACCCATAATCGACACCCGATTGTATAATTAGCGACATTTCTTATTTAAATCTATGTTCGAAAAATAAAATGCGACCGTCGGGAATTGAACCCGATCCGCGAGATTGGCAATCTCGAATCATAAACCGGTAGACTACGGTCGCAAAAAGTATCTATATCTCATGGCACAACGGTTTAAAAAACTGACGCCAGCTGTTGCAGGAATTCCTTGGGATTCCGCGCCTTTACGAATGCAGACGCCAGCAAAACGCCGTCTGTGCCCAGCTGCAGCGCCTTTTCCACATCTTCCTTTGTGCTTACTCCTGCACCGCAGAGCACGCGTACCTTCGGGTTTGCCTTTTTTATCAAATCAACAGTTCTGGTGATGACTTCCGGCTTGGATGTGGACACGCTTATGCCGCTGCCTATAAGCTCCGGCGGCTCCACTGCGATGTAATTAGGCTCGAAATGGCTTAGCTCAGCTGATTCTTCCGGGTTCTCAGCGCAGACTACTGTCTCCAGGCCCAGGAGATGCATGCGCTGCACTGCCTGTTTTATTGCATCCTTGGGAATGCGCTTCTCCGAATGGTTTATCAACGAGCCGCGTACGCGCAGCTGCGCTAAAACCTCTGCGGGAATGCTGCCCGTGTGCGCACCCGGCTCATCGCCATCCACATGCTGCGCAAAGGTATCGGAGAACCGTTCTGCAGATTCCTTGAGATAGGCTGCAGGCGGCGCAACCACTATGCGTACTCCTGTTTCGCCGACTACTTCCTTTGCAATGTCGGCGAAGTAAAGCGGATTCTTTATCGTCTGCTCGTAGGTTTTCAGATTCAGTAATATCATTTCAGCACCTCATGAATATAATAGCCCCGACCGGATTCGAACCGGTGTCAAGAGGTTTCTCCACGGTAAATACCATGCCAGAGCCTCCTATCTTGTCAGAAGGCAAGTTTTCACTTGTCCTCTCTTGACCGCTAGACTACGGGGCTATAATTGTAAAGTGGTTATTGTGGGTTACTATTAAAAATTATTCATTCCCGGCAAGTTCTTATGCTTGAGTAGGATTTTATGTACGCCGCTGCCGTATTGCAGTGCCTTTTTCTTACGTTTTACGGCGATGTCAGGCACGCCTAAAAATGCAGCTGCTTCGCGCAGCACGCCTTTTTTCAGTTCGTATTCTTCCATGCGCAGCTCCAGCGGAATGGCAAATACGTGCGCCGCAAGCTTCTGGTTGTAAAACGGAAATCTCGCTTCCAGGCCAAAGTGGCGGCATAGCTTTCCCAGCCAGGCAATCTCCCGCTTCTGCAGTTCCCTGAACTCATTTTTCAGATGGGCGTCCAGGTCGCTGCCTGTCTGCGCATAGGTATAATACCTTTCGTAACCGATGAAAAGCTCTTCTGAGCCAGAGCCAAAAAGCAGCACCGTATGGCCGCGCGCTTTCGCCTCCTTGGCTATGCGATAAATAGGCACCAACAGTTCTACTTTAAGGAAATCATTCGGGCATATCTCGTAGCACTTTCGGTAGTTTTCCACTACTTCATTTTCGTCCAGCACATACTTGAAAAGCGGAAGTTGCAGCTCTTTTGCCACCAGCTCTGCATATTCCATGTCTGACGCGCCAGGCATGCCTGCAGTGAATAGCTCTACAACAGCAGCCTGCTTTGCAATTGTCGCCACAAGCGACGAATCAACTCCGCCTGAGAAGGCTACTGCTACCTTGTCCTCAAGCGTACACAGGACAGAATTTTTCAGCAGCTCAGCGAGCTCAGGAACCATTTCAAACCTCAGAAATCGCAAAATTCTTATGCGTTGTTTGTTTTTAATCCTTTTTCAATGCTAATAAAAAAGAAAAGGCGTTCAGCCTTTTATCTTCACAAATGCAAGCCCAAGCCCTGTCAGCAGCAGTATGAGTTCAGGAGTTCCGCACTGTTTTTCCACTTCGCCGCATTTGATTGCCGCGGACTTCACGCAGCTATCTGCGGCGGAATAGCATACAGCCACCGAGCCTTCCTGGCAGTCTGCCTTGTCATTGCCTGAGCTGTATTGGGCGGCGCAGGATTGCAGCTCGCTTGCGCAGCTGTCAACTGCCGGGCACTGGCCTGCAGCATATTTCGCTGACATTATCGGGTAGGAGCTGCTTACGCAGGCAGTACCACTTGCCTTGTAGCCGCCTGAGCAGGCGGAATCGACTTTGCCGTTTGCGTCAAACTGACAGCTGGCGCAGGTCTTTGTGTAGGCGCTTGCGGCGCAACCTGCCGTTACCAATCCGGCTGCAATAAGTATCCCAATCAAAACCAATAATACGTTGAATCGTGCCATGCTACTGTCTGTTTTCTCTAGCTATTTAAACCTTTCCGCACAAATCTGCATTCTATGTCTGATGACTACGAGGAGCTGCTAGACGATATCTACAAGAATCTGCCAGACAAAGTCAAGCAAACTGAACGATTCGAAATCCCAAAGCTCGACTACTTCGTAGAAGGCACCAGAACCATTGTCAAAAACTTCAAGGTCGTGTGCGACAAGGTGAGGCGCGACCCGGCCATAGTCATGAAATATTTCTCAAAAGAGCTTGCCGTGCCTGCGGAAATGCAGGCTGACAGGCTGGTGCTGCAGAGGAAAATAGTCGGCGATATGCTTGACAAGAAATTCGCAGATTTCGTGGAAAGATTCGTTATGTGCCACCAGTGCCGGAGGCCGGATACGCATATAGATGATGCGGGCCGGGGCCTGCACGTGCTGGTCTGCGAAAGCTGCGGCGCCAGGAGAACAGTTAAAGATTAGGTGATATGTTTTGCAACAACCGCTACCGCCGCCTGAAATACGGCTGAGATTGCCAAGGGGAAGGGAAGTAATAGGCGTGGTAACTGCCGTTCTGGGCGGAAGCCGCATGCGCGTATCCTGCAAGGATACTAAAGAGCGTATCTGCCGCATACCTGGGCGTCTCAGGAACAAGATGTGGGTTAAGGATGGCGACGTGGTGGTTGTGGAGCCGTGGGAAATACAGGGAGACAGCAAGGGAGACATAATCTTCCGCTACACGCCGCTGCAGGCAAACATGCTCAGACAGAAAGGATTCATCTGATTTTTGCCTTGTTTTTCCAATTTTAAACATTTATAAACTGTTTCTAGCACATATACCTTGGTGTTGAGATGAATTCCGAGGTATTGAAACAAATCAAACCAAACCAGATTCTAGCCATTCTTTCCTACCATCCTGACCAGGAAACGCAGGATGCTTTAGGTCTGGTTCTGGTTCAATTTTATACTGAAAATAAAAATATGAAGGATCTTGCGCTATTGGCAGGGAACAAGATCGCGTCGGAAAAAGTTCGCGCCACTGCCGGTCTTGCTGCAGCCAAGATGTTGGCAGAAGCAAGAAATACGAAGGAGCTTTTGCAGCTTTCTGCAAACAATGAAGTTCCTGAGAACGTCAGACAGGCTTCCAAAAAACACTTTGCTGCGCTTGCGCTGAAGAAGGTTGAAAACCAGATCAAAAAAAGCGAGCACTTCCAACTTTGCTATTCGGCAAAAGAAAAGGATTACCCCGAGACAACAAGGGAACTTGCAGGCATGCATGCGCTAAAAATTTTCTTGGGAAAAAACGATAGTTCTACTATCCTTAAAATAGCCGGGGACGAATCCTTTCCGCAGAAAGTGAGAGATTCTGCTGCTGCCTTGGTTGAAAAGGCCGCACTCCGCGAAGTGAAAGATGCCATCCGCAAAGGCTACCTGACCTATCTTTCAAATCTTTCTAAAAACCTCCTCTACTCTGAAAAAATACGGCAGGCTGCGCTGAATGCCCTTGAAACAACTGGCCAGGATGTTATAACTAAAGCAGCCGCCAGATCAGATACCAATCGCCTCCTTAAAATTAGCGAGAGCGATGTAATTCCTGAGAAAATCAAAGAAGCAGCAGGTCTTGCTCTTGTTGTCCTATATGCCCGTAGGGCAAACTTAGATTCACTTAGTCACATACAGAAAAACGAAAAAGAGTATTCACCTGCCATAAGGACCGCAGCAAAGAGATATGTTGAACAGATTATTCTGAGGAACGTTGAAATGTATGCAGAAAAAGGAGATCTTTCTGCCCTGATGGAGCTATTCGAAAGCAAATCCACCCCGGCTAATATTCGCATGGCGGCAAAAAATAATTTTGGAAAAGCAGCTGCAAAATTAGTTGAATTGCGCTGTCTTGATGGCGAAGAGCTTATCGAACTATCCAAAAGCAAGAATCTTCCCGAAAAGATGGCGGAAGCAGTTGGCCTGAAAGGAGTGAAAGCACTTATTCGTAAAAGAAACTTCAGGCAGCTTGAGGGCATTTTGGAGATAGGAAACTACCCTGCGGCGATTAAGGCAGCCGGAGCCTTTGGCCTGGTTGAAGTTTATCGCAGAGAGAAAGACCTAACGAGGCTCGTGCTGCTTTCCAGGGATGAGAAAAAATCAGATGAGGTTAGAGCGGCGGCGGTAAAGGCAATTGGAAAACTCACCAACCGGCTGGTTAACTCCTATGTCGAGCAAAGAAATTATTCTGAACTTGTTTCCCTGGCAAACGCAGACTACCCGGAAATTGTGCACGAAAAGGCAAAGGAGGGTCTGCTGCTGGGCGCCTTTGAGACTGCAAACAGGCTTTGCGTTTCCGGCGTTTTGCCAAATGACTTCAAGGCAGATTATAAACAAGTGCTTCGTGAAATCCGCAAGCGGACAAAACCGAGCACTCCGAAGAAGTGTGGCGAGCCGCAGAAGCTGAAAAAGTAAGCGATTTAAATTCCCAGACGTCCATTCTATCTCATGGCAAGGAATACTCCGTCCAAGGACTACATTGTTCTTAAGGAACGGGAAAAGATTGAAAGCTCGGTTTTCGACAAGCGCGCAATGCTGCTGCTAGCGAAGCTTATCAAGAAGGATATAATCGCTACAGTTGATTTTCCGGTTTCCACCGGCAAGGAGGCGAATGTTTTCCGGGCGACTACTACGGAAGGTAGTTTCCTTGCGGTTAAGATTTACCGGGTGGAAACGGCCAATTTCATCAACCGGGCGCCGTATTTGGATGGAGACCCGCGCTTCAGCAACATCAAGAAGAACGAGCGGAACGTGGTTTCGCTGTTTGCGCGCAAGGAATTCAAGAACCTGCAGATTTGCGAAGCAGCCAAGGTGCATTCTCCCAGGCCGGTTTATCTTCTTGATAATGTAGTGGTAATGGATTTTCTTGGCGAGGGCGGGCTGCCTTATCCAACAATGAATGTAGTTGGTCCGCGCGGCGAGAAAGATCTGGACAGCGTGCTTAAAGACATTAAAAAAATGTATAAAGCCGGTCTTGTTCATGCGGATATCAGCGAGTATAATCTGATGCTGGGAGCCGATGCGCCCTATCTTATTGACTTTGGCCAGGGTGTTGTTTTAGGCCATCCGAAAGCCATGGAGTTTCTTGAGCGGGATGTGAGAAATCTACTTCATTATTTTGAGCGGCTGGGCATCAAGCGGGATTTGCAGAAAACGCTTGCCTGGATAAAGAAATAGCTACATTGCCTCAGGCGCTTCTATTCCAAGCAGGTTCAGGGTACTTGCCAATAATATATTTGCTGCAGCGACTAATGCGAGCCTAGTCTGCCGTTCTTCTTCTTTTTCCGCTTGCAGCACGCGCGAAGTAGTGTAGAATTTATTCAGTTCAGTCGCCAGCTCAAGCAGGTAATCGCAGAGTACGTGCGGTGAAAGCGATTCTCCAGCATGGCCTGCTGCATCCGGTAGCATGTATAGCCGCTTTATCAGCTTCTTTTCGTCTTCTGTGAAACTATACTTGCATACTTTTGGCTTGAAAGTCGCCTTGTTAAGAATGCCTTTTGTGCGCACGTAGGCATATTGCAAATACGGGCCTGAATCGCCTTCTAAACTAAGAGCGCGCTCCCAGTCAAAAGTGATTGTCTTGTTGCTTTCCCGGCGTATCCTGGAAAATTTGATTGCAGCCAGCATTATCTGTTTTGTTGTTGCTGCGATTTTTGCTTCATCCCAATCAACATGCCGTTTTTTCACTTCTTGTTGTACTAACTCCAGTAACCGATTCTTCAGGTCTTCGTAAAGCACCATGGTGCCTTCGCGCGAAGACATCTTGCCTTCTGGCAGCATGACTAGCTCGTAGATTAGATGGTAGGAGATTGCCGCTGCTTTTTTCATTCCTGCCTTTTCAAATGTCTTGAACAGCTGCTGGAAGTATAACTCCTGCTCTTTTCCTACTACATGAATGCTTCGGTCCAAATCGTACTTGTCGAATTTTAGTTTTGCCAGGCCTAAGTCCTTTGCCGAGTAAAGCGGATAGCCCTCTTTTGTGAGCAGCACGTATACGCCCAGGTTGTCATCTTTCAAATCCATGATTATGGCTCCCTGGTCCTGCTTGGCTATGCCTCGTTTAACCAGCTCAAGCACCGCTTCCTTGCCAATGCCTTCTGTCTGGCTTTCAAAATAAAATTCGTTGAATTTCACTCCGAATTCTTTGTAGAATTCATCTAAGTCATCCAGGCACCACTGTCTTGTCTTCTTCCATATTTCTGTTAGGTGCTTGTCCTTTGCATAGATCTTGAGGTTTATGTCCTGCACCTGTTGCTCCAGCGCTTCATTATCCTTGATCTTCAGTGATGCTTCCGAGTATACTTTTCCAAGCCATATGCCGCGGTTTTTCGCAGGCGCCTTTTCATGATAAAGATTGATGAAGCCCCACAGGCATTTTGCCACATGCGGGCCGATATCTCCCTGGTAGTTTGCTCTGATGACCTTATGGCCATTGAATTCAAGTATCCTGCATAGTGATTCACCAAGCGAGATATTTCTTATGTGTCCGATGTGCACGCCTTTGTGCGTGTTCGCATGGAAATATTCCACCATCATCTTTTTTCCAGTGCTTTTTGCCTTGCCGAATTTTTCCTTATTTTTAAGTATTTTTTTTATTGCTGCTGCATAGAATTCATCTGAAAAATAGAAATTAATGTACGGGCCGACTGTGTCGACTTTGGAGAAGTTCTTGTTTTTTTCAATTTTTGCCGCAATCTGCTTTGCCAATTCGACTGGATTCTTTTTTTGCTGCTTGGCTAATTCAAAAGCAATGGTGCTGGTTAGGTCGCCGAATTTTTTTGATACTTCTGTTGTTGCAGTAGCCGCTTCCTTGCTGCAGCCAGCTGCCTTTGCTACCAGTGCAGCTGCTTCTTCCAGAATCTCCTTCATGGTAGTCCCTTCGTGTATGCTGCCTTGAGCGCTTCTATTTCATCGTTTATTATGGTCTTATCTTCGCGTTTAATCAGGAACCGGCGGTCGCCGCGCACCCTGCCGACCCTTGCGAAAACCGCGCCATGCATTTTCTTTTCGAAATTTTCCGTGTTTTCAAATTTCACGCTTACGATAAATCTGCCTGGCGTTTCTGAGAAAAGCAAAGCAGTCTCATTGGCAGTTGCCGTAGGCATCTTGCCCAGGTCTGCTTCGGCACCAAGATTGCTGCCAACAGTGCATTCTGCAAATGCAGTTGCAAATCCGCCGTCTGAAATATCATGCGCCGATGCAATCAATCCTTCTTCCATGGCATCAGACAGTTTTTTGTAAATTGCAATATGCTCGTCCATGTACAGCTTTGGCGTGTTATTGCCTATGCCGTTGAAAAGTTTGTAGTATTCACTGCCGCCCATTTCGCTTCTGGTGGTGCCGAGTACGTAAATATAATCTCCCGGATGCTTGAATTCCGAGCTGCATGCATTTTCTATATTGCTCAGCTTGCCAACAACTGTTATGAGCAAAGTTGGCGGTATGGAGTATTTCTTTTCGCCGTCATAGTAGTCGTTCTTCATGCTGTCTTTGCCTGAGATAAACGGAATGCCGTAGGTTGTGGCGCAGTCGTACAATGCCAGGCAGGCGCGAACCAGGCTGCCAAGCTTCTGCTCGCCATCAGGAGTTTTTTCCGATTTGACTGAATCAGGCCAGGAGAAGTTGTCCAGTGCTGCCAAATAGCCGAATTTTGCCCCTGCGGCTATGGCATTTCTAACTGCCTCGTCAAATGCCATGGATGCCATGACATGGCCGTCCTGTACGTATTTCGGGCATATGCCATGAGCGATAACAAGCCCTTCATTGCTGTCGTACAGTGGGCGGAGCACTGCCGCATCGCCTGGGCCAAGCATAATCGGCTTTATGATGCTCATGCCCTTGACCTCATGATCGTATTTGCGCACAATTGAGTCACGCGTTGTTATGTTGCTTGAGGAAAGCAGCTGTTTCAGCACTATTGCCGGGTCCATTTCAATTATCTTCGGTTCAGGGAAAAGCAGTTTTTTCCATTCTGCCTTGAGCTTCATCTGCGGCACGCCCTCATGCAGGAATTCCATGTCAAGATAGGCAACTGTTTCATTCTTGTAAAGCACATGCAGTTTGCCGCTGGCGGTGAATTTGCCTACCACGCTAAGCTCCACGTCATGCTTTTTTGCCAGCTGCTGCAGCTTTTCCAGATTCTCTGGCGGCACTGCAAAAGACATGCGCTCCTGGGATTCGGATACTAAAATTTCCCACGGGTCGAGTCCCGGATATTTCAGCGGGCAGTTTGCCAATTCCAGTTCGCAGCCGCCTGAAAACTGTGCCAGCTCACCTACGCTTGATGACAGGCCGCCTGCGCCGTTATCTGTTATCGCCTCGTAGAGCCTTGCGTCTCTCGCCTCAAGCGTGAAATCAAGCACTTTTTTCTGCGTTATAGGGTCGCCTATTTGGACAACACTTTGCGGTACTGATTCGTCAATCTGCTGCGATGAGAATGTTGCCCCATGAATGCCGTCCTTGCCTATTCTGCCGCCTGCCATCACTGCCAGGTAACCTGGCTCTATCTTCTTATCTGCAGTGCGCCTGCCGTTGATTTCTGAAGGCATAAGGCCTATCGTGCCTGCATAGACCAGCGGCCTGCAGGTGAAATTATCATGAAATACTATAGAGCCGTTTACAGTAGGAATGCCCATCTTATTGCCGCCGTCTTCAATGCCTTTTATGACGCCATCGTAGATTACGCGCGGATGCAGCACTCCTTTTGGCGTTTCCCTGGTATCCAGCGGGCCAAAGCAAAGAACGTCTATATTCGCAATGGGCATGGCGCCCATGCCAGTGCCCATGATGTCCCTTTGCACGCCCAGAATGCCCGTTAAAGCTCCTCCGTACGGGTCAAGGGCAGAAGGCGCATTATGCGTCTCCACTTTTACTGCTATATCATGCGAATGGTTGAACTTTATGATGCCTCCGTTGTCCTTGAAAACACTAACTACGTAAGGCCGTTTTACCTGCTCTGTTGCCCCTTTTATGAATGTCTTGAAAACTGATTTTATCGCATGCTTGTCACTGCCTTCCTTGTAGCTTATCTCTGCATTGAAGATTTTATGCTTGCAGTGCTCACTCCAGGTCTGCGCCAGGCACTCTAATTCTACGTCGGTTATCTTGTTGTCCAGGCCGACCTTTTCCCTTTGTTTCAGGAACTTTTCGTTCTTGAACTGGACCTTTATGGCAGTGAACTCATCTGCTGATAATGCAAGCAGGCGTTGTTTTGACAGCTGCTCAAAGCGCTCCTGGCTCATGTGCAGGCTGATGCGTTCGACTTTCGGTTCGTGCTTGAATGATACCTTAGGCAGATAGGGCGTAGGTTCTTCCCCTGCTGTCATAACCCTTGCCTTCTCAACAATCGGGTTGTGCAGTGCTGCAGTTATCTTCCTTGTCTGCTCGTCGTTTAATGTCGTGTCAAATGAGTAGAGCCGTGTGTAGTAAATTTCGTATTCTTTTCCTGTTTTTTCCATGCAGGCCTGTTGTGCGGTCTTGCCCACATTGTCTGTTACGCCTGGCAGGAAGCCTATTTCTATGCGTTTTTTGCCTTTGTAGATGCCGCTAGTTGAGCTTCTCTGCGCTATGGAATCAACGAAGACTGCCGCTGCCAGTTCTTCCAGCTCTGCTGCAGCTATCTCTCCGCCGAAGTTGTAGACATCCGAGAAATGGACTGTTGTTTCTATGCCAAGCTGCTGGCGCAGCGTTTCCGCTAGCTTTGCGCCTATTACGTCTTTTACGCCTTCTTTAGTAGTAATCTCAATACGGCCAGGCATGGATTGCTTTCTGCAGAAAGAATTTAATACGATTCGCCGCCGCTATTTTTGCACTTTTATTTCCGGTTCAACCCAACGCCAGTTTCCGTTCATGTTGAACCACAAGCGCTTAGTCGTTGAATCATAGACCATATTGAATGGCGAGGCGGTTTCCATCGGCCGGTCAATCTCAATAAGCGGGTATCTGCGCATCCAGGAAATCTCATCGCGGAATGCGTTGCGCTCTATAAGATAGGCTCGCTTGCGTTCCTTTTTCTTTTCCTCGCACCACGCAATTATTTTATCAATCTCCTGCTGCGTTACCATAGCTAGCTATCTCTATTGCGGTTTTAAAACATACGCTAAAACATAGCAAAAAATCTTCTCTCTGATGGATTAGCACTAGATTGAACTTTTTTCAATCTAGCGAAAACTATTTAAAAATAGCAGGTGTAATACTATCATGGAAAAAATGATGTTAAAGCAGAAGCGCGTCGTAGAGCTGCTTCCGTTCATTGCAAAATGTATCCAAGACCGTGCTGTGTTAATCGGCGGGACAGCCCTTGCTTTGTTCCACCTTAATCATCGGATTAGTATTGATATTGACCTTGCAGTTGAAAAAGACGATGTTGAGTTGTCCCGTGAGCTTAAAGGCTGCCTTAGCAAGATTGGTTTCATAACTAAACCCACTGCTTACAAAAATGTCTTCACCGTTAATTTTGAGGAAACCGCGGTGCGTGTGGAAGTTTTCATACCTGAAATAAAAATAAAACAGCCCAAAGACGTTGTAGTTTCCGGTGCGGCTCTTAAGGTTGGCTCTCTTGATGATTTGTTTGAACTCAAGCTTCTTGCCTACAAAAATAGAAAAGCGGTGCGTGATCTCTTTGATCTCTGGTCATTGCTAAAGGCAATGAAGGCACAACCCAAAACGCTAGCAACCATCCTGAAAGAGAGCGGTTTGCCAGTTGAAAGTGCAGTCGAATTAAAAACAATGGGCGTTAGCGATGAAGAAATAAAAAAATTCTCAGAGGCGATAAAGAATGCTTCTTCCTAACCAGGTAATTTCTTTCCAAACGCTAAGAAAAACGGGCTATGCAAAAGAGGACATAGAAAAAATGCGGACAGCGTTTATTCTATTCCCAACTCCATTCAAGGGAATATACTATGTTCCACTGTCTGATGAAAAGAAATCGAAAACAATCCATGAACCACTTAAAGTTCTTACCATGTCCATACAGCTTTATCTGAAAACAGATGATTTTTATTATACGGGAAGAACCGCAGAGGAATGGTACGGGACGGAATGGCATCCATCAGGTCTTGTCCACATCGTCAATCCAGTTTTGTCCAAAAGAGTTGACCTAGAAAAAAGAGTTGCTGTAAAACAAAAGAAAAAAACATACTATTCAAGGCACATCGCCTCGATCATTTCGCAATACGGCCGTAGCCTCATATTTCATCGTTATCAGACCTTCTCAGAAGCTAAATTCACGCGTACACCTACAGGTAACTTCGCAACAAAACGGCAGCTGCGAAAAGACAAGAAACGATTCCGCTGCTAGCTCTTCAGCCGCATCCAGATCTCGTCAATGTACTTGCCTTCGTGCTTTATCCATTTTGGGAAAACAGCCATTTTCCTGAAGCCGACTTTCTCATATAACCTGCGAGCAGGCTTGTTCGGTCCAAGTACGCTGAGATAAACATTCTTAGGTTTGAATTTCTGCTTTGCTTTTTTTACCAGCGTTCGCAGCATGAATTCGCCTAGACCTCCATGGCGGAAATCCTTTGCAACTGATGCACCTATGCTTACATTACAGCTTTCGTTCCACATGCCTCTGTTCGCTCCAAATGATGCAATCACACGTTTGCCTGAAAGTGCTATGAGATGGATTTTCTGGCCTTTTTTCATGCCTGCCAGTGAATCTTGCTTCCATTTCTTCTCTTCGCTATACGTTGCCTTCTTGTTCATCATAATATAGGCTTTTTCGGCTATAATCTCGTTGATATAGCTTTGCAGCGCTTTGACAGAGATACCTGCATTTAGTAAAATGACATCAACGACTCTTCCGTCTTTCAGCTTGAATTTCATAAATATCAGTATCCTAGATAGCCTTTAATATCTTTTTAGCCATGTTATATATAGTGGTTTAATGCAGTCTAGATATTCTCTTGCAATTAAGACAGTGGCGGTTTCCATTGCCGCAGCGGCTATCTTTAGCTGTGCTTCGCAGACTCAAAAAGCCGATTATTTCATGCGACAGAATCCAAGGCAGGAATCTCTGCAGCATTCACCATTGCGCTCTTTAGAAAAAAGCAAAACTTATGTCGTCCTAATCGATGCCTATGACGATATTAAACAGCTTTCCAAGGCGGCCGGTTTTTCCGGACGCTTTGGCCACATCATAGCAATTGCAGATAATCAGGCGTTTGACTGCAGCCCTCCAAAGTGTGCCGAACTTACCATTCCTGGGCTTGAATTAAAGTATACGGGTCATGCCTATAATATACGGGAAGTCGATTTTAACGGCGATACTAAAAAGGCAATAGCTTGGTTCAGAACGCATATGCAAGACAGACCCTACAACCTTTACTATCGCAACTGCGCTGACGTGCCTGTAGGGATGTATGAAGCATCTGGAGCAACCATACGACTTATCAAGCCGCTGCCAGTCAAGTCAACCTACGAAGCAAATGCAAGGCTACGGAATTTCATGCAAACTCATAACATGCCATTACCTGAAAGAGAATTTGTTTTCCTTCCTGATCAGTTTGAAAATATCGGCCAATTAGTCGGCACAGGAACTTTTGGTAGATAGCTATTTCTTTACAATATAGAGTATATCTCCGTCAGCCAGCACATGGTCAAAGCCGACACGCTGTGCACTGTGCTTCACGCTCTTGCCCCAGACAATCGCGTAGCGGAATTCCTTGCGTAAATCACGGTGCAGTTTTTCACAAACATCGCCTATGTTAACTCCACGCCGGAGTATCATCGGTTCTTCAATGTCTGCCTTTTCTCCGCGCCTTTTAGTATAAATATTGATGAAATCCAGCTTCCTATAGATTGCATCCTTCACCAGCTGCATGTTAAAGTCCTTTTCCGCAGAAATCGGCATGTAATCAAAAGACGGTTTTTTCAGCAGCTTACCGCCCACCAGGTCTATCTTGTTGACTACGATTATTGAGGGCATGTAAACCCTATTGCCTTCTACCGCATCGATGAATTCATCAACGTCCGCATCAGTGCGGAAGACGATGTCGGCATTATGCATGCCATATTCGCCAAGCACGGCCTGCACCTGCCGTGCGGTTATCTTGGTAAGCTTCACCGTGGCGTTCATAGTCAGGCCGCCGCGCAGCTTTTTCTTTATTATTATTTCAGGCGGCTTGGTGTTAAGCCTGATGCCGAAGCCGTAGAGCTCCCGGAGTATGATATGGTATTCCTTTTCCGCATTGGTTGCTTCAAGCATTATGAGTACCAGGTCAGCAGAGCGGGCTACGCCGATTACCTCACGGCCGCGGCCTTTACCGTCTTTTGCGCCTTCAATAATTCCGGGTAAATCAAGAATCTGGATCTTTGCCTTGTTGTATTCCATTATGCCTGGTATGCATTTTAGCGTAGTGAATGCGTAGGCTGCAGTTTTTGATTCTGCATTGGTGATGCGATTGAGCAGTGTTGACTTGCCTACGCTTGGCATGCCTATGATGGCAACTGTTGCATCGCCGCTTTTCTTCATGTCAAAGCCGCCGCTGCGCTTGCCTGCGCTCATGCGGTGCGGCGAAATAAGCTCGTGCTTGTACTTGGAAAGCTTTGCTTTCAGCTGGCCTAGGTGAAACTCGGTTGCCTTATTTATTTGAGTCCGCTTCATCTCTTCTTCTATTTCGCGGATTTTCTCCTGCAGTCCCATTGAAAAATAGTTTACCGTGAAAGTTTATTAAGTTCTGCGGTTCCGCTTTCTTTGAATCCGCAGATTAGATTTCGGTTTACTCTGCGTTATGGCTTCTCTTTTTGCACTCAGGCACGTTGACAGATGCTTGTGGAACTTTGCCGCTTGTATCGTCATAGCTGACATTAAATGTTTTCGGTTTATTGCCGTCTCTGATGGTAACACGTACCCGTCCATCGACGACCTCACCATTCAGAAACATGTATCCTGAAATATTCTCGTTGGACGGAATAACAACTATTCTATTTTCTTCTCTACCCACTGCATCTGCGATTCGAATCGCTATGGTAGTATCATGATCAACGATTACGAGTTTCTTATCAGGACTTGCCGAGACACAACGCGCACTATCCCGGAAGGCAGTAGTTATTGTATACCTTGAGATTCCTTCTTCAGCAGGTTTTTTACAGCCAAACAAAGAGGCAACTCCTACTGCTGCGATTAGCGTTCCAACAATAATTTTCTGTTTTAATGTATTACTGGCTCTCATAAATTTCACCTATCAACTTCTTTTCCTTATTCTTAAGCTGTCCGAGTTTTCCTATCCCCACAATAGCCATCGTAATGCCTATCCCCATGGCAGCAAAATCCATGATAACATGCCCCAAAAGTGGTATGGTACTATTATTGATCAGTCCCATGACTCCGCCTTCGCTGGCACCAACGGCTGTGATATACCCCCCTGCAACCGTCAAAGCTCCTGCAGCAAGAAAATTCAATTTGTGCATCGTCGTGTTTTTGACGTTTAAGAGAGTTTCTTTTACCGGTGTGTAGACCAGTGAGGCTATCATGGAGTAGCCGCTAATGTAAATCGCATTGTAATAACCTTTGAACATCAAGTAGCTTCCAACCAGAAAACCAACTGCTGCTATGGCCCCGGTTACAATCTTGTCCTTTTTTGTAGGCGCAATTGACGTGGAAAGATGATCGTTTTCCCTGGCTACGGTTCCAACTATATTAAGCAAACTAAGCAACGCTATTCCCGGAGCAGCAGCACTTTTGGACTGTGCACTGGTTATTGTTGCAGTCGTTGAAGCCGCGAAAGTAGTGCCATAAGCAATTGTCTGCGGATATTTTACTACTGTTTTTACTGTAGCGTCTTTGAACCTTGACCAGACCGGCCTTTTCGGTTCAGCATATACTTTCTCGTTAGATACAGTGCCTTTATCGATCATTCTCATTGTTACACCTCATTATTATTTTTGGTTTTTAGATCCTAGCTAATTACTTTGGGTTATACAGACCTTTTCGTATCATATTTTTGTGTACTTCTTCTTCGATCACAACTGTAATCAATTTGTGTGTTTCTGAAGTGGAGATGAATTCATTCTCTCTTTTCATTATCGCCAAGACCAACTCTTTCTTATCTGCAGAGGGTACCCTATCGTCTTCATCAATTACTTTAGTCAAAAGTTCTAAAACCTTGTTTGCCTGGCGTTCTGGATTTGAACATTCACCAGATGCGAACAGCGCTGTTGCAATAAGTAGTTTAATCTTATTTTCCTCACCTTTCTCCCATTTTTTGACGTAGCTAGGGTCTTCCGTATACATCGGCGTGTTACGGATTTTACGGATTGTTTCTATTATTTCTCGATCCGTGAATTCTCTATTGAATCTTTTCTCTAAGGCGCTCTTAATCTTTTTAAGGGCGCCATTAAGCCTCACTCTTACTATCTGCTCGCCTTTCTTTTCCCATAATTCACTACCTGGTTTTATGTCGCAGACGTTTACTACATTCTCGCTTCTCTTAAGTTTATTTCCAGCCATAAGAGAATTGCGCATCTAATCTTTTTAAACCTTCGCTTTTTTACTCTTTTGGTAACATTCTGCTTAAAACACTGCTTA
>JAZDDV010000060.1:0-10115 GCA_043809425.1 Microcaldota archaeon
GCCAAGGCAGAGGAAAAAGCGCTGCTCGGGACGGCAGATGCAGTTCTGCAATGCATGTTCCTTGGCGTCACTGAAGGCTACAGCAGGAAGCTGAAGGCACTCTATGCGCACTTCCCAATAACCATGGAAGTGAAGGGCAGGGAAGTAATAATCAAGAATTTCCTGGGCGAAAAATGCCCGAGGGTAGCAAAGATTGCAGGCGATACCAAGGTTGAGGCAAAAGCGCAGCTGGTGTCAGTCAGCGGCCCTGATAAAGAGGGCGTTGGCCAGACCTGTGCGAATTTGCGAGCTGCAGTACGCATACGCGAAAAAGACCCGAGGGTGTTCCAGGACGGACTCTTCGAGGTTTCGGAGTAGGTGGTTTAAATGGTCACAAAGGAAACAAGAAAAAAAGGCGGCGCGAAACTTAAGCGTCCGAAGAAGAAGGCAGTGCCCTACTTCAACGTGCTTAACTACGGATTCATGAAAAGCGTTCCGTCAAGATGGAGAAAACCGCGCGGCACGGCAAACAAGAAAAGAAGGAAGAACAAGTGGGCGGGCGCATTGCCGAAAATCGGCTACCGCAACGCAGATGCCGTACGCGGCATGCGCAAGGACGGAAGGCGCGAAGTATTAGTGCGCGGACTGCCGGACTTGGAGCGCGTGAAGCTCATGAGCGAAGCAGAGAGGGCAACAGTTGCTTTGATGTTCGCTTCCTCGCTTAGCAAGCGCACAAGGGCAAAAATGGCCGAGACTGCAAAGCAGCTCAATGTGAAGATGCTTAATTTCAAGGTGGTATGAATGGCGTTCAACACAGTACGAAGGCTTGCTGCGGATATCATGTCCGTAGGCGAGAACAGAGTTCGGTTTGCAACTGACAAGCTGGCTGACATCAAGAATGCGATGACCCGCACAGATGTGCGCGACCTGATAAGCAAGAAGGCGATAATCGCCTTGCCGAAGCAAGGAAGGCTAAAAGTAGGCCGCACGAAAAAGCGCGGTCCGGGCAGCATCCGCGGAAGCAAGTCAGGCTCAGCGCAAAAAGTGGAGTGGATGGCACGAGTCCGCTCGCAGAGAAAACTGCTCCGGGAGCTTATTGCCAGCAGCGTATTGAAGCTCGAGGACAAGAGATACATTTACCTGAAAATAAAAGGCGGCTCTTTCAAAAGCAAGAGGGCGTTGATAACCTATCTTAAGGACAACGCGCTTGTGGCAAAGGATTACGAGCTTAAGAAAGTGGTGCCGAAGAAGTACCAAAAAGGTGAAACGAAATGACTCGCGCAAAAGGACCAACATTCGATGTGGCATTCAGAAGAAGAAGGGAAAAGCGGACGAACTATGCAAAGCGGCTTGCGCTTGTTAAGAGCGGAGTGCCGCGCATGGTAGTGCGCAAGAGCAACCGCTACATACTGGTGCAGTTCATCGAATTCCAATCGGAAGGAGACCGCTGCCTTGTAACCGTAGACGCGAACAAGCTGAAGAAAGCAACGGGCTGGGAAGCCAGGCGCAATAGCTGGACTGCCTACCTGGCAGGATTGCTCGCAGGAAAAGAGGCAATGAAAAAAGGCGTGACGAACTTCGTGCTGGACGTTGGCATGCAGACACCGAGCAAAGGTGCCGTAGTCTTTGCAGCATTGAAAGGCGCGGTGGACGCCGGCCTGAAGAACACTTACGATGAGGGTATGGTGCCTTCTGCCAAACTGGCAAACCCGCCTGAGAAACTCAAGGCGGCATTCGAGGGAGCAAAAAGCAAATTAAGGTGATACTATGGCACGTGGTGGACCAAAAAAACCCAGTAGCGAAAGAGAAAAACTAAAGCCTGTTGACAAGGAAATGTGGAAGCCGAAAACAAGAATCGGCATCATGGTTAAAGCCGGGGAAATAACAAGCCTGGAGCAGATAATCGACATGGGCAAGCCGGTTCTTGAGCCGGAAATCATCGATGTATTGCTGCCTGACATGGAATACGTCAACTTGGAAGTGCGCTCAACGCAGAGAGTTACTGATTCTGGTAAGCGGACGAAGTTCCGCGTTCTCGTAGTCATCGGCGACAGCAAAGGGCATGTTGGTTTAGGCGTGGGCAAGAGCGAAGAGCTGCGGCCGGCCATGGACTATGCAGTGCGCGATGCGAAGAAGCACGTGATTTCAGTGAACATGGGCTGCGGCTCCTGGGAATGTCGATGCCATAAAACGCACTCGGTGCCACGCATGTCGTTTGGCAAAGAGGGCAGCACCATTGTGAAGCTGAAGCCTGCCCCTCGAGGCCTGGGACTGGCGGCAAGCGACGTGGTGAAAAAAGTGCTTGGCATTGCCGGCGTCAAAGATGTCTGGAGCCAGGTGCTCGGATGCTCTAATACTTATAACGTGGCTTCAGCGACCATGAAGGCGCTGGATTCGATTAATATGATCAGGCCACCGGCGGAGTGATTTCTATGTTTGCAGTAATAAGAATAAGGGGAATAAGAAGCATCAAACCGAGGATAAGACTGACTATGGATTTGCTTGGCCTCACCAAGCCGAACCACTGTGTCGTGGTTGCGGAAACGCCGCAGAACATGGGCATGTTAAACGTAGCCAAGGACTACATTGCGTTTGGCAAGATTGATGAGGAAATGCTTTTCAAGCTGCTGACTAACAAAGGCAAGAAAGGTTCATCCTGGGCAAGAGAGTCGCTAGATGAAGCTAAACTCAGGCAGCTGGCAAAGGACGTGGCAGCAGGCAAGGCAAAAATCAAGGATACCATTGATCCGGTATTCTGCCTTCATCCGCCGAGAAAGGGTTACAAGGACATAAAGTTGCACTATCCGGAAGGAGATTTGGGCAAGCGCGAGGACATCTCCAAGCTGCTTAACAGGATGATATAAAAACATTGTGTGATTGGTGATATTTATGCCAATGAGAAAGAGTAAACAAAAAACAAGGCGATTGGGCACCGGAAGAACATTCGGCCGCGGCAACAAGAAAAAAGGCCGTGGAAGCGGAACCAAGGGCGGAACTGGTATGGCCGGTACAGGCAAGCACAAGTTCACCATGGTTAATACCATCGTTGGCGGCTATTTCGGAAAGCACGGTTTCATACGCCATGGGCCGACGAAAATCGTGAAGGTGTCAAACCTCTACGACATCGAAAACAAGGCGCTGAAAGGTAAGCTGGAGAAGAAAGGCACTAAACTATACTACGAATTCAAGGGAAAGATACTTGGAACCGGTTCCATCACTTCTGCGGTTGCGGTCAAAGCCTACTCCTGGAGCAAGCATGCTGAAGAGAAGATAAAGGCTGCAGGCGGAGAAATCTCCAAGATGGAGTGAGATGGATGGACGTCTTCGACATCACCCATGCCATAGCAACGAAGTTGCCGGAAATCAAGTCGCCAAAAATATCGCCCACTGCCAAAGAGCGGCTTATCTGGACAGGCGTTGCCCTGGTGCTGTTCTTTCTGATGTATAATACTACTGCGTTTGGTGTCATTCAGCAGAGCACCGGCTTTGACTTTTTGCAGACCATTACCGCTTCAAAGATCGGTTCACTGCTTACGGCAGGTATCGGTCCTATTGTTTTCGCATCAATTTTCCTGCAGCTGTTCAACGGCGCAGGGCTTCTTAACGTTGATATGAAGACCAAGGAAGGCAGGCAGAAATTCCTGGAAGCGCAGAAAGTGCTTACTATACTACTTGCATTCGTGGAAGCCATCATCTTCGTCATGACCGGAAGGACAGTGCTGGCGGCCATCGCAGGCATGCCAGAAAGCATAATCATACCGCTGGTGGTGCTGCAGATTGCATTAGGTTCAATAGTCATTATTTATCTGGACGAAATACTCAACAAGTACGGAATCGGAAGCGCAGTGAGCCTGTTCATCGCAGCAGGTGTTTCCTACGCGATAATGAGCGGCCTTACCGGCCTGGTATTCGGAGCCAACGGCATGATTGCCGCTGTTGCCGAAGGCGGTGCCGAGGCGCTGCCCAATGCCATACTGGCGCTACTGCCATTCTTCTTCACCATAGTGGTGTTCCTGGTGGTCGTCTACGCAGAAGGCATCAGGGTGGAGATTCCCATTGCGTTTGAGCGGGTGCGAGGTTTAGTGCCAAAGCTGCCGCTTAAATTCTTCTATACTTCGAATATTCCGGTTATTTTCGCAAGCGCTTTGCTGCTTAACCTGCAGCTTTTCGCAGGCGGCCTGGCAGGCGCAACCTATGTCATTCCCGGAACTGATTTTGACATTATGCATGCGATTGGCTACGTGGATTCAAACCACCAGCTGCGCGACGGATTGCTTTACTTCATCACACCTGTGTACGGCGTTGGCCGCGGCACCATTGAGCAGTGGACATTCCTGGCAAGCGCAGTAACGCCGCTGTACGGCATACCTGAATACGTGCACGCTATTACCTACATATTATTCCTGTGCTCGTTCTCAGTGATGTTCGGTCTTTTCTGGGTGGAAATTGCAAACATGGACGCGAAGAGCGTTGCCGGCCAATTGTCATCCTCCGGATTGCAGATACCTGGCTTCCGACGCGACCCGAGAATGCTTGAAAGCCTGCTGCAGAAGCATATTTATCCGCTGACCATTATGGGCGCATTTGCCGTTGGTTTGCTTGCCGGGCTTGCTGATTTGACCGGTGCGTTAGGTACTGGTACTGGTATACTGCTTACTGTCGGCATTCTCTACAAGATGTACGAGCAGATGGAGCAGATGCAGATGTTCGAGCTTTATCCGATGCTTGGCAAGATTGCCGGCTCGTCTTAATTTTTTATTTTTCTTTTATTATTATTCGAGGTGTGGGCTATGATTATCGTCATGGGATTGCCTGGCGCAGGCAAGACAACAGTGCTGCATGGTTTGAAGACGGATTACAAGATTCTTAACTACGGAGACCTTATGCTGGAAATCGAGCAGCAGAAGTTCGGCGTAAAGGACCGGGACGAGATGCGCAAGCTGCCGATTGCAAAGCAGAGAGAAGCACAGATGCTTGTGGCGGCAAAGCTTGCGGCTATGAAAGAGAAGGTAATCCTTGATACGCACTGCTCGGTTAACACTCCGAGCGGCTATTACCCTGGCTTGCCATTTGACTTTTTGAAAGGCCTGCACGTTGAGAAGCTTATTTACGTCACTGCGCCTGCTGACCAGATTTATACTCGTCGAAATGCTGACCCGACTCGCAAGCGCGATGACCAGACTTTAGACAGCATAATCGACCATGATTTGCTTAACAAAGGCCTTCTTGCAGCCTATGCTGCTTTCACCGGTGCCCCTGCTCTGATTATCATCAACGGCCAGGGAAAACTGGAAATAACAATTGCCAGAATGCAGTCACTGCTTTGATTCGTCTCTAGTCGGAAGGTCCTTAAGTAAGTCGTGCAAGTTTATCGGCTCTTCTGGTTTTAGTCTTTTAGTAGCCTTATGCCGCAAGCGTTCAAGGTCGTCAAGTATTCCCAATGCATCCTGGTCCGGATCCTTGTCTTTTTTAGCATTGCTCTCGAGCGTTTTCGTCACTTCATCCAGATGCACTGCCGTTTCCGGGTATCGTACTGCGCTTTCCACAAGAACAGCGAATGCGTATCTTCGGCTTGCGAATTTCCCGTATGCAAGCCTGTCCGTGCTGTCTATTGCTAGTTTTTTCAGTCTCTCAAATATCCTAGTGAATTTGGCTGGCACCGGCACGTCGAAGATGGTTAACTCATCCAAACACTTGAACCAGATATTCAAATTTTCATTATAGAGCAGTTCTTCAATAATAAGCATTGCCTTGTCAGGATTTTTTATGGCTGCACGGGTAATTAATGTCACCGGGCCGCTCTTGCCTTTTCCTGCGAGCATTAACTCTTTTGCCTTTTGTAGAACTCCTTCATAATTAGTTAAGTCAATCTTCTTTCCTGCCACTGCTATCGCAAATAAAATTTGTTCCAGTGTTTTATCATCTTGCAGGTCCATCTTTCCTTTCAAGTAGGTCACAACGTCTTCCGGGGTTTTTCTTGCAATTTCGTTTAATCTTATACCCATAATGACAGCAGGTAAATCGCCACTAAGATGTTCTTTTACTATCCGTTCTATTTCTCCGTATTTTCTGCTTTCTTCTTTGATTTCAGAAACCGGCACAGTTGGTTTTTCAACAGTTTTTGTGCTCTTTACCTGCCCTGCACAGTTCATAATAAGCAAAACTGAAGCCAGTGGAATAGCAACTTTCCATACTTTACGTGTTGGTCGGTTTACTTTTTCCTTTGCGGTTTTATCTTCGTGAGATCTAGTAATATGTCCTAGTTTCATGTGTTAAAATATGTTAGAAAGAGAATATAAATGTTCCGTTTGCTTACCAGAATGTAGTCACTGCTTTGATTTTCTGCCTTTTGGTTCTTCTGACATGTCCCATGGCGTGCTGTTTGAGAAATTATCAGAGAATATCGGTCCTTGTGGCGGACTTAGTGCCATAATCAAAAGTTCTCGGTCATCATGCAGTCTTTCCAGGAATTCGATTTTTTCATGTGCACGGCCTACTGCTTTTGAGTTATCGCGTGCATGCGCTACTGCCAACTGATCATACGCCCTATCAAGTTCGTCTCTCTTACCGCCTGAAAGCGCAATAGGCCGTCTGCCGAATGTCCTGCTGGCGATTTTCGCGCGGCAGTCTGCATCTGCTGCGTCGCCGCCCTTCTGATAGCCGTCTTTCTCGCGATGTTTTGTTCTCATAAATATCTCCGAAGACAATATGGCAGCTTATATTTATAAATAATACCACTTTCCCTCTCTCAACAATTGCCAAAATGCAGTCCAGATGGGCATATATAACCGGAGAAAAAAGGGGAGTTAAGCAACTCAGATCTCAAGTTCTTCTAGTTTCAGCAATAGGTCATTTTTTAGTTCCAGCCAGTCTTTTGGCCTATAGGCCAATGGAATAAACGGATTTGTTAGGTTACGCAGTTTTTTAGGATCTGCCTTTCCAACTTTTTCAATGGTTTTTTGGAGAAATTCTTTAACTGTTTCTTTCTTTTTTTCGCTCTTTAACGCAGAGGCGATCGCGTTACCCATTTGTTTACATCGTGGAAGTCCCATATACACGTCATAGAAATCCTTTCCCTCTGCCCGATCAGAAAGGGCATTCATCTTTCTTGCCAAAAGATCTTCAATATCGTAGACATAGAATCCACTCACTGAAGATCCGATAAATTCCGAAACCGCTTGTTTTTGTACCAATGGTTTTGAAGTAATAATAGGTTTACTTGCAATGTCAACACGAATATGGTCTTTTCCACCAAGTAAGTTATCATATTTGCAGTAGAATTGCACCGTATTATGTACTTTTCTAAACTCAGTGATAGAATATTCCTTCAGAGTACCAGCAAGCTCCTTCGAGAAGTGCATTACTTTTTCAATATCTGCTTCCAAATCGAAATCAATATCTTCTGAGAATCTCTGTGCTTTGCCTAGGTAAACTTTACTTAGCGCCGTCCCACCTTTGAATACCAGCGTCCTGTTATTTTGGGAGGCAAATGCAACTACCTGTGAAAGCACATTAAACAAATGAAATTCTTTTATTACGAATTGCAGTGGCAATCCGTGCTGGATAGCGATTGTCTTGCATACATTTAGGTTAACTTCCATAATTTCACCTTCTAATGGTTTTTTCAATTCCATAAAATTCTTTTCTTGCATTTTCCCTGACAAATCTTTTTACATAACCTTCAAATTCCTCCCATTCTCTACCAGTTAATCGTGCTTCTCGAAATGACTCTACTAATTTTTCTTCTTCAACCGAATAAACCGGCAAATAGATACAATCAAACAAGGTCTTTGCGCGGGTAGAAATACTGTAACTGCCCTTAACCTCACAGCCCACTGCCTTATTTTTTAGCGCTACTGCTCTGAATTCATAATGCCCAAAAACTTTTGTAGCAGACGTATTTGTAGTTACTACGGTAATAGTAAATGGCGTCTCGGTAATGAGCTTATGTAGATATAACGCAGAAGAAAAACCGAGGTATCCGCTGTATGTAGCCTGTGCAGCAGCGAATGCATTTTTCAGCGGATTGCTTGCATACATACCGCGTTTTAGGCGGATAAGTCTTCCTTTTTTATTGAGTCGACTCAATGTAGTTTTCAATGTGGATATATCACAGAGGCGCAAACTTTCCAAAATGTCCAGAGTGATGATACCATTTTGGGATGTTTCGATTGCCTGAAGCACTTTTTGGGTAATAGATTCTAACATAACATAATAAACAAAGTGTTTATTATAAATGTTTCGGTCAAATTGCAAAGAAGTCATTCATCACAGTTTCCAACCAGCATCATCGAGCATGACAATCTTAACAAGAGCTATCTTGCTGCATACACCGGTGCTCCTGCTGTTATCCCAATCAACGGCCGGGCAAGCTGCAGGAAACCGTGAAGAAAATGCAGTCACTGCTTTGATTGTCATATCTATTTTTAAATACAAATTACCATAAATAACATCATGGCACTTTCTCATTTTTCTCAAAAGGCCAGTTCTGCACCATCCAGAAGACTTCAGAAATTTCTTGTGGGTGCGGCAGCATTTGTTTTTGCAGCCACAGCAACTCCTGATTTCTCTAAATTTTCTGTCATGAACGAAAGCAGTGCCCATGCCTACTCGCTGGCGCCGCAAGTTCAGAATTTACTCGTAGCCAAAAAAAAGAATAAAAAACACGTAGTAAAAAAAGTAAAGAAACAAAATAAGACGCAGAAGCCGGCAAGCGATCCAATGGAGCAAAGACTTATAGATTCCTTTGGGAAGGACGGGTCAGACATATGGCGTTTTCTCGTAGAATTTAAACCGCCACTTGAGATGATGGCTAAAGAACAGGTTGTTAGGGTGGTGGTAAGCCACCGGGCTAAGCTGGGAGACGAGTATTCGGCCTATTATGCAAAATGTTATGTGTATTACCTGATGTGCCGGGTTGGGCGCATGCAAAAATCCGATCTTATGCCATCCTGTTTTAGCGAAGTGATATCGCTTGAAAAGGCATACGGTTCGATAAACCCTCCTGTTGAGGCGGAAAAAACCGTAGTGGAGGAAAAGAAGTTTAATTGGAAAGAATATTTGGATTGGAAGGGCTATCTGGCGTTAGGTTCCATCGGCATCGCTGCGGTATTGGCCATTGCTTATCTAATTAGCGGCCTTGGTTTCAAAAAGAAATAGATCTGACAAAATACATTTTTTATTTTGATTTTTCTTTTCTTAGTGGTAATATCTGTAAAAAGGCATATTATTATAAATATACTGAAGTATAATATTATTTATGTCGATGCAGCAGAAATCATTTTCCCACATGCTTAGAGCTATGCGAGAGGGCAAGCCAGGCTTTACCGTAGATCAGCTCATGCATGCTTCAAAACAAGTCCGTTCAGACAAGGAGCTTCAGCGGGTGAAAAGAGAGCTGGAGAAGTCACTGCTGGACGGCGGGCTCGCAAGCCAGCAGCATGCAATCGGCATTGTCCGAACCAATAAGATGGTTGATTTTGCCGGGCATTTGGCTTATATCGTAGGCCGTAGGGGAAAAGCCGACGCCAGGTCCTTTGCCTACAATACGCTTAATCTCTGGCTCGATAATGCCGTGCCCAATGTGGTTGAAGAGCTTGTGCGATTCGACTCCATCCGGCCAGGCAATCACTTCATGCTTCCGCTCATAATGAACCTAGCATCAAAGCACCAGACGAAATTCAGGAAATCTTCGCTGGCCGTGCTTGCAGATGCAAAGCTGCATCCTATCAGCCGTGCAAAATTCCTCACAGTCGGCTACTGGGGCCGTGATACGCATAGCGATTACAGCAGCAACGAAGTGAAGCGCGCGAGCAACACGCTTAATATCCTCATAGCAGAAACCCGCGTAACCGTTGACCAGCTGTTTGACCTTAGCGTGCGCCGCACCGAGTTTTCCCTGCCGCCTAGCACTGCCGTAGTTCCTGAGATTCACGGCAATTTTATTCTCATGCGGCAGATACTGAAAACATTCCCGATTGAATTCGACAGCAAGAACGAAGTGTTCTCACTTGCCATGGATTCGCTTATGGTTGAGCTTTCGCAGCCGGCGCTGCAGATTGCGCTTATGGTGAGAAACGTGCAATCCACTGAATACCTGGTATCCATAGTGACGGGGTTGGCAGCAGTTTCTTCTG